>NZ_JAJLOZ010000054.1:0-33839 GCF_025548615.1 Arthrobacter sp. A2-55
CACTAGTCATGGAAAGCATTATTCCTCACTCAATTCACGGCGAAAAGGTGCGGGCAGTCCGCTCCCGGTAAGCCGTTGCATCAGATGAAGTTCGACAACGGCGGGCCTGAAGCTTCTTGGCGATTCGGATGTCAGGACCGAGTGGAAGCCGGCCCCGGAGGCAGTTTGGAGATGGCCCGATTTGGAATGTCCTTGCAAGCAGTGTGCAAGAAATTATTCTGGGATACATTGTCCAGTAGCAGGTCCTCGAGCTGTGTACGCGGGACTGAATTGGTGGGGGTTGGGGAGTCTGGCATGGTCGGAATTCTTGGAAGCGCGCACGAAGGTCTCTCCTCCACCTTGATGCCGGGAATTTCCGGCACCGGCCGCCGAAGCGGATAGCGGCATGTGGGGATGGATCAGGTACCGGGCACTGATCTTAGCCGTGGTCCCGTTCATCGTGGCGGGCTCCCTCTGGTACCTGTCCAGGAATGCGGCCGGCTGGGACGGCGTTGGCTTTTTGTTGCTGCTCATTGTGTCCATTCCTGTCCTCACCGCCGTTGCTGCATTCTCCGTTTGGCTTGCGTTTCGGAAGGGTGACAGTGTCCGTAAACTGGACAGGACCTCCCAAATCGCCAGCCTCCTCTCATTGACAGTCTTTGTAGGATTGGTGGTCATTGGCGCTGCCGGCATCATCCAGAGTGTGTGGTTTTGAGAAAGAGGAGCCCTTGACAGAGCCGATGCCAAACAAGCAACTGTGGGCCGCCATCCACGCGGAGCGTGCCGCGCTGGCAGAAGACCTTGCCATGCTCAACGACAAGCAGTGGGCTTCCCCATCCCTGTGCGAACGCTGGAATGTCGAAGAGGTGGTGGCCCACCTGAGCGCAGCGGCAAGCACAGGTCCGCTGCGCTGGATTGGCAGTGCCCTCGGCGCCAGGTTTGACTTCGAGCTGCACAACTCCCGCCGCCTGGCTGAGCACCTGGGCCCGACACCCGCCGATACCCTGTCGCAATTTCGCCAAGTCATCCCCAGCACCACATCACCCTTTGGGCCTGCCGCCGCCTGGTTGGGCGAGGTGGTGGTCCATGCCGAAGACATTCGCCGGCCCCTGGGGATTGCACACCGGCTGCCTATCCAAACGGCGACCGAGGTCGCCGGCTTCTTCTCCCGCCGCAGCTTCACCGTCAAAAGCAAGGAGGCCGTTGCCGGCCTCCGGGTGGAGGCAAGCGACGGCCCCCTGGCCAACGGTGAAGGGCCCCTGGTCCGCGGCACCACGCTTGCACTCGCCATGGCCATGGCCGGTCGCGCCGCGTTCTGCGACGAGCTGGAAGGGCCCGGCGTGGCCACCCTTCGCAGCCGGCTCGAAGCACCCAGCGCCAAAAGCTGACAACGGCGGCATGCACCGCCGTCGAACCCTGCCTGTGAAGGCAAATATGCTGGGAAGCGTGAACAAGTCAGCTATCCCCTTCCTCACCCTCGGCGGCATCAGCCTGATCCTTGGCGGGGTGGTCTCCGCGGCAAGCGCGGGCTCCCCCAGCTACACCTCTGCGTGGGCAGTGGCCTACCTTGTACTGGTAGGCGGCTTGGCCCAGCTGGTCCTGGGCATCGGCCAGGCCGAATTGGCGTCAAAACGCCTGCCGGCCGGGCTCCTGGCAGCCGAAGTTGCTCTGCTCAACCTCTCAACCGTCGCCGTCCTTCTCGGCACGATCCTCACCGCACCCGCGCTGACGTATGCAGGGGCAGGACTCCTGCTCGTCACCCTGGTGGCATTCATCTGGGCAGTGCGGGGTGCCAGCCAACACCTGCCGTGGCTCCTGTGGGCCTTTCGCATCATGGTGGTGGTGCTGCTGGTCAGCGCCCCGATCGGCCTCGTGATTGCCCATTCCCGCCTGAGTTAAGACCCCGACGCATGGCCGGCCCCGTGAAGGTGGGCCAGTCCGCCGTCGTGGTTGAAAATGGAGAGGATCTCCACGGGTCCGCCGTGGGCGCCAATGGAGTGCGGCACCATCGTGGAGAACTCGGCCACTTCCCCCGCGCGGACAAGGACGGTCCGCTCCCCCAGCTCCAGACGGGCCGTGCCCGACAGCACCGTAAACCAGTCCCGCCCCGGATGGACGCCCAGCTGCCCCGGCCTCTCGTGCGTGATCCGCATTTTCGCCACGACCTTGCCATTGAGCGCACCTTCCTCGGAAAGGACCCACGTGGTCAGGCCGGGCGCATGGCTGGGTTCGGGACTGATGACGACGTCCCCGTCGCCGACAGGCTCCACCAGCGCATCCAGCGTGGTGTCCAGCGCCCGGGCAATCGGCACCAGCTGGTCAAGCGCCATCCTGCGGTGGCCGGTCTCGAGGCGGCTGAGCGTTGACGGGCTCAGGCCGCAGCGCGCGGCGAGGCTGTCCAGCGACCAGCCGCGGGCCAGCCGGAGGCCGCGGATGCGCTGCCGGATGACAGAGTCCAAGGAATATTCTTGCGCCATGCGCAAAAGTCTATGCCATTGACGCAGGATGGGGATAGCCTGAAACCATGACTGATCACAACCACCACCACGACGGCGGAAACGCACAAGGCCACCACCATGGCGACGGCCTGGCCGAAATGCTGGACCTCGACGCTAAGATCCTAGGCGCCTACCTTGACGGCGTGACGCAATGGGCGGCCGAACTGCGCCCCTCCCCTGCCGCGATCGTGGATGTCGGCGCGGGCTCCGGGGCCGGCACCCTGGCCCTGGCCGGGCGCTTCCCCGGGGCGGGCGTGATTGCCCTGGACAAGTCGCCGGACATGCTTGCCCGAACGCTGGAGGCGGCACGCAGCCTTGGCATGGCGGGCCGTGTCCGCACCCTGGAAGCCGACCTCGACGCCGACTGGCCCGCCCTGGGCGGCGCCGATCTCATCTGGGCATCGTCTTCCCTTCACGAGCTGGCCGACCCCGAGCAGGCGCTGCGCGCCATGTTTTCCGCGCTGGCGCCCGGGGGCCTTCTCCTGGTCATCGAGATGGACGGCCTGCCGCAGTTCCTGCCCGACGGCTTCCACGGCGGACTCGAATCCCGGTTGCACACAGCGCTCGCCGGGCTGGGCTGGAACGCCCATCCGGACTGGCAGCCCGCGCTGGAACGCGCCGGATTCGCCGCCGTCGAACGCCGGGCATTCCCCTCGAAGGCGCGGCCGACGCCGGAACTTGCCTCCCGCTTTGCCCGCACCTTCCTGGGGCGGATCGGCCCCGCACTGGAGGGCGCCGCAGCGCCCGAAGACCTGGCGGCACTGGCAGGCCTGCTGGCCGACCACTCGGCGGGCTCCATGCTGGACGGCGGCACCCTGGAAATCAGGGGAAACCGCACCGCCTGGGCGGCGTTCAGGCCGTAGTACGGCTTTCGGCGGACGGTGGTTCTCCAGCCGGTCGTGTCTGACGCGCGTAACAGCCGCCGATGCACCAGACTGGAAACTGCACGGGCCACCAGGAAAGGCAGGAACATGTCGGAACAACCGCCGTCGAACACCCCCGGCGAGGAATACTTCGCCCCGGGAACCTACCTGCCCCTCCCCCACCGCGCTCCCGGCACACCTCCGGGCACGGCGTGGAACAAGATGGCCATCTGGGGATTCGCGGCAGCCTGCATCAGCCTTTTCATCTTCGGCTTCCTGGGCCTGCTGGGCATTTTCTTCAGCCTGCGCGGCCTGCGGGAAATCCGGGCCTCAGGCGCCCGCGGCCGGGGGCTTGCCATTGCCGGGGCCATCGTCGGCGCGGCCAGCTTCATCTTCTACCTGACCACGCTGTTCGCCCGGAACGGCTGACTCCAGGCGCCGTTCGGTCTGGGCACGCTGGGTACCCTTGGAGCATGACCAACCACGACGCCGTTTCCACCGACATTCTCATGCCCGCCGTCCGCGATGCGCTGGCAAGCAGCGGCATTGCCCACCAGGTGCTCGCCTGCGCGGACGAGCTCTCCGACACGGCCGCGTTTTGTGCCCACTACGACGTCTCGCTGGAGCGGGCCGCCAACACCATCGTGGTCACCTCACGCAAGGCGGAACCGTCCGTTCAGGCCGTCTGCGTGGTCCTTGGCACCACGCGGCTGGACGTCAACAGCAAGGTCAAGGAACTGCTCGGCGTCAAGCGGGCATCCTTCGCCGACGCCGAGCTCACCGTGGACCGCACCGGCATGGTGATTGGCGGTGTCACACCCTTCGGCATAGCGGGCATGCCCATCTACGTGGACAGCGCCGTGCTGGAGCAGCCGGACGTCATCATGGGAGGCGGAAACCGGACCAGCAAACTGCGCCTGGACCCGAAGGAACTGGTGAAGCTGCCCGGCGTGCAGGTGGTGCAGGGCCTGGCGAAGCGGCCCGAGGCAGGCTAGCCGTCGTAGGCGGCCTGCAGGGCAGCGATGTCGAGCTTTTGCATCCCCAGCATGGCCTGCATGGCCCGCGCGGCTCCGGCCGGGTCGGGCCCGCCGAGCACGGAGGGCAGCATGTTCGGAATGAGCTGCCAGGAGACCCCAAACCTGTCCTTGAGCCAGCCGCACTGGCTCTCCTGGCCGCCGTCGGCCGTCAGGGCGTCCCACGTGGCGTCAAGCTCCTCCTGCGTGTCAAAGAACAGCTCAAAGGAGATGGCTTCGTTGAAGGTGAAGTCCGGGCCGCCATTCAACCCGCGGAAACTGCGCCCCTCGAGTTCAAACTGCACCGTCAACGCTGTTCCGGCAGGGTACGGGCCGCCTTCGCCCCACCGGGCCACTTCGCCCACCTTGGAGTTCTCAAAGAGTCCCACATAGAAGTTCGCTGCCTCTTCTGCCTTGCCGTCAAACCAAAGGCATGTGCCAATGCTGCCCACGTCCACCACTCCCCTGCCGCTTGCTTCCCTGTTGCCTTGTCGAGACGATCGTAG
The DNA here is from genome assembly GCF_025548615.1 of Arthrobacter sp. A2-55. NCBI lineage: Bacteria > Bacillati > Actinomycetota > Actinomycetes > Micrococcales > Micrococcaceae > Arthrobacter > Arthrobacter sp. A2-55. The sequence continues at coordinate 4,860 of NZ_JAJLOZ010000054.1, forward strand.
CTGGCGGCCAATGCCGATTCAATGCATGCCTGCCGGCGGGACGCCCGCCAGACGGCCACAGGCCGCCAACCGGGCCCCACGATGGCGGCTAAACTTGGCAGGTGACGCAAATATCAGCCAACCCCCTGCCCAAGCTCCTCGCCTCCACAGCCGTCCTCGACGTGGTGCTGGTTGTCATTTTCGCCGTATCCGGGCGCAGCTCCCACCATGAGGCGCTGTCCATGGGAGGCGTCTTCACCACGGCCTGGCCGTTCCTGGTGGCCTTGGCCGCCGGCTGGGTGCTGACACGCAACTGGCGCAGGCCCGCCAGCCTCTGGCCGGCCGGCGTGTGCATCTGGCTCATTACCGTGGCCGGCGGCATGGCCCTGCGGATCCTGGCCGGCGGCACGGCCGCCCTGCCGTTCGTCATTGTTGCCACACTGGTGCTGGGCCTGTTCCTGCTCGGCCAGCGGGCCATCGTGGGACTTGTGGCCCGAAGCAGCCGCAACCGCTAAACCAGCCGCCTCTGCGCTACGATCAAACCGAAGACAGCCCACGTCAAAGTGCCCCCACGAAAAGGACCCCACCCGTGATAACCGCATTTGTCCTGATCAAGACCGACGCCTCCCGCATTCCCGAATCCGCCCAGGAAATCTCGGAACTGGAGGGCATCAGCGAGGTGTACTCCGTGACGGGTGAATGGGACCTGATCGCCATTGCCCGCGTGGCCAAGCACGAGGACCTGGCGGACGTCATCGCGGACAAGCTCTCCAAGGTCAAGTCGGTCATGTCCACCACCACGCAGATCTCTTTCCGCGCATACTCCCAACACGATCTGGACGCGGCGTTCTCCCTGGGCTTCGACCACTAGCGAACGACGGGAATGCTGCGGTTCACTGCCACCAACCGCTAAATGCCTTCGGCGCCGAGGGCAACCCAGCTGGTGAGCACATGGGCCGCGGCGCCGCCGTCAACGGCCGCCTCCGCCCGGGCCAGGGCGAACTTCATGCGCTCGTTCAGCGTGCCGGACGCGCCCCTGTCGTAGGCGACCAGGCCCGCTGCGGCATTAAGCACGACGGCGTCGCGAATGGGAGAGCGTTCCCCGTCAAGGATTCGCCGTACGACGTCGGCGTTGTACGCCGCGTTCTTCCCCCGCAGGTCATCGATGGTTGCCCGCGGGATCCCCACGTCCAGCGGGTCAAACTCGCTCTCGGCGACCACATTGTCCCGCACCTCCCAGACCTTGGAGGGGCCCGTCGTCGTCAGCTCATCGAGGCCGTCGCTGCCACGGAACACCAGCGCCCGGACATTCCTGGCGGCCAGGACGCCTGCCACCAGCGGGGCCATGCGGGCGTCCGCCACCCCAATGGCCGATGCCACCACATGGGCGGGGTTGGTGAGCGGGCCGAGGAAGTTGAACGCCGTGGGGACGCCGATTTCCCGGCGCGCCACGGACGCGAAGCGCATTGACGGGTGAAAGTAATTGGCGAAGCAAAATGTGATGCCCACCTCTGCGGCGGCACGTGCCACCATGTCCAGGGGCAGGTCCAAGCGGACACCCAGCGCCTCCAGGACGTCTGCGGAACCCGCAGCCGAGGACGATGCCCGGTTGCCGTGCTTGACCACTGTCGCCCCGGCACCGGCACAGACCAGGGCCGCCATGGTGGAGATGTTCACGGTGTTCAGGCGGTCCCCGCCCGTACCCACAATGTCCAGGGCATCCCCCGGCACTGACAGCGGGCGGGCGTTGGAGAGCATTGCCTCCACCAGGCCCTTGATCTCCGCCACCGTTTCCCCCTTGGACCGCAGCGCCACCAGGAAGCCGGCAATCTGCACGTCCGTGGCATTGCCGGCCATGATTTGGTTCATGGCCCATTCAGTCTGCGCTGCGCCCAAGTCGTTGCGGGCAATGAGTGCTGCAATCAGGTTCGGCCAGGTTGGCTCGGCGGCAAGGGGCGCATCAAGTGGGTTCACCCTCCAAATGTTAGACGACGGCCCGCCCCGCGGACCCATTGTGACCATTGACAGCAAACAGGCCGTGTGCATACCACTCTGGGCTGACCCTGTGAAACACCCGGAATTTCGCAGGTTTGTAGAAAAAGATCGGCAAAACGGCATTTTGCATTGGGAAGTCTGGAGTTTTATAGACATAATGTCTATGTGACAACTGCGACCCATGCCCCCAGTACCCCGGCGCATCCGACGCTGAACCGGCCCAACATGGTTTCTGTAGGAACCGTTGTTTGGCTGTCCAGCGAGCTGATGTTTTTTGCCGGTCTTTTTGCCATGTACTTCACCCTGCGATCCACCACCGGTGGCCTCTGGGCAGAAGAAACGGCCAAGCTGAACTTCCCGTTCGCGCTGGTCAACACCCTCGTCCTGGTATCAAGCTCCTTCAGCTGCCAGATGGGCGTGTTTGCCGCGGAAAACCTTCAGCCCCGCCGCATCGGCCGCCGCTTCCAGTTCTCCCGTTGGGGAATGACGGAGTGGTTCCTGCTGACCTTCATTCTCGGCTCCATTTTCGTAGCCGGTCAGTCGACCGAGTACGCCATGCTGACCTCCGAGCACATCACCCTCAACGCGAATGCGTACGGCTCTGCCTTCTACATCACCACGGGCTTCCACGGCCTGCACGTGATCGGCGGCTTGATTGCGTTCCTCCTTATCATCGGACGGGCCTACGCCGCCAAGAAGTTTGGACACTTCGAAGCGACCAGCGCCATCGTTACTTCGTACTACTGGCACTTTGTGGACGTCGTGTGGATTGGCCTGTTCTTGGTCATCTACGTCCTAAAGTAGGCTGAAACAGTCTTCTTCTACACGAGGCAGAAATAGCATTTGCGGCTCTCACTAGGGGCTGCCGAATATAGATCAAAGGAACCACCAAGTGAAGGCACTTTCGCAGAAGCGACGTCATCCGCTGGCTGCACTAGCGTTGCTAGTGATGGGGCTATTGCTGACAGGTGGGCTGTACGCCGTTGTCACAACAGTGAATTCGGCCAAGGCCGACACCGCAACGTATACCGCCCAGCAGGTCAATGAAGGCGAGAAGCTCTTCGTGGCCAACTGCGCCACCTGCCATGGCATCGGCGCCAGCGGCACCAAGGCCGGACCGTCCCTGGCAGGGGTCGGCGCCGCAGCAGTCGACTTCCAGGTGGGGACCGGCCGCATGCCCCTGCAGATGCAGGGACCGCAGGCCCGGGAAAAGCCCGCACAGTTCAATGCCGACCAGACCCGCGAACTGGCGGCCTACGTGGCCACCCTCGGTGACGGCCCGGCCATTCCGGACGCAAAGTACCTGACCGGCAAGGGCGACGCCACCGTTGGCGGCGAGCTGTTCCGCGTCAACTGCGCAATGTGCCACAACGCAGCCGCAGCTGGCGGGGCCCTGACCCGCGGCAAGTTCGCCCCGGCCCTGGCCGGCGTGTCGAACAACCACATCTACGAGGCCATGGTGACCGGCCCGCAGAACATGCCCGTTTTCAATGACGCGAACATCACTCCGCAGGGCAAGGCAGACATCATCACCTTCCTTAACACCATTGAGAGCCAGGGTTCCCCGGGCGGTGCCGCCCTCGGCTCGCTTGGACCGGTTTCCGAGGGCCTGTTCCTCTGGACCGCAGTGCTGGGTGTCATCATCGGATTCACCATCTGGCTCACCTCGCGGACTTCCTAAGGTCCCTGCACCACACGTTTTTGGCTGGTGACAGCCACGAGAAACATACATTACGACCCCGGGAACGTACCGGGATAAGAGAAGGATGAGGGGATTATGGGCAACCATAGTGACGGCTCGCCGACAAGCTCGGACACCGTAGCTAAGGCTGGTCACGAAGAGGTGGACAAGTTCCAGGACCCGGGACTGCCTCCACATCGTTTGCGACTGGCCGACACGGACCCCAAGGCAGCAAAGCGGTCTGAGCGCCAGGTGGCAATTCTTTTTGGGATTTCCATTGTTGGCACCCTTTTGTTCCTCTTTGCCTACTTTGGCATTCGGCTGGATCAGACCATTGCCACCCTGCGCTTGCAGAACACGTTCCTGGGACTCGGCGTTGCCTTTGCCATGTTGGGCATTGGCTCCGGCATCGTGCACTGGGCCCGCGCCCTGATGCCCGACCACGAAGTGTCGGAAGAACGCCACGAGCTGCGCAGTGAAGAGGACCGCGTTGCCGCCGTCAAGATTGTTGACGACATCATCGAGGAGACCGGAATCAAGCGCCGCCCGCTGATTCGCAACACTCTCATCGGTGCGATGGCCCTGGCTCCCCTGCCGGCCATAGCCATCTTCCGCGACCTGGGCCCGCTTCCGGGCGACAGCCTCCACCACACCCTGTGGAAGGAAGGCGAACGGCTGGCACGCGACCCTGACGGCACCCCCATCAAGGCCACGGACGTCACCATCGGCTCCGCCTTCCACGTCATCCCGGAGTCCCTTAACAGCCTGACCACCGGAAAGCTGAACGAAAAGGCCAAGTCCGTGGTGCTGCTGATGCGCCTCAACCCCGAAGACCTGCACCCCTCCAAGGGACGCGAAGACTGGAGCTACAACGGCATCGTCGCCTACTCCAAGATCTGCACCCACGTGGGCTGCCCGGTGGCCCTCTACGAACAGCAGACGCACCACCTGCTGTGCCCCTGCCATCAGTCAACATTTGACCTCACGGAGGAATGCAAGGTCATCTTTGGCCCGGCAGTCCGCCCCCTGCCCCAGCTTCCCATCACGGTGGACAGCGAAGGCTACCTGGTCGCTCAGAGCGACTTCCACGAACCTGTTGGACCGAGCTTCTGGGAGCGCAGCTGATCATGAGCACTTCAACGCAAGCACAATTCAAGCCCAAGACTTCCACGGGCCGGATCACCGACTTTGTTGACCAGCGTGTCGGCGGTTCGGGAATCCTGCGGGAATTCGGCCGCAAAGTATTCCCGGACCACTGGTCCTTCATGTTCGGCGAAGTGGCGCTGTACTCCTTCGTCATCCTGCTGCTGTCGGGGACCTTCCTGACGTTCTTCTTTGACCCGTCCATGGCGGAGACCCATTACAACGGCAGCTACGTTCCCCTCAAGGGAATGGAGATGTCGGTGGCGTACAACTCCTCCCTGAACATTTCCTTTGACGTCCGTGGCGGTCTGTTCATGCGCCAGGTGCACCACTGGGCGGCGCTGCTCTTCGTGGCCGCTGTTTCGGTGCACATGCTCCGCGTGTTCTTCACCGGAGCCTTCCGCAAGCCCCGCGAGCTGAACTGGGTGGTGGGCGGCGTGCTGCTCATCCTCTCCATGGCTGCCGGCTTCACCGGCTACTCCCTCCCCGATGACCTGCTGTCCGGCAACGGCCTGCGCATCATCGACGGCGTGGTCATGGCCATCCCCGTGGTGGGCACGTACATCTCCTTCTTCCTGTTCGGCGGGGAGTTCCCCGGCACGGCAATCATCGGCCGCCTGTACATGATGCACATCATGCTGGTGCCGGCCATGATCCTGCTCATGGTGGCCATCCACCTCTTCATGGTGGTTGTGCACAAGCACACGCAGTACCCCGGCCCGGGCCGCAACGACCGCAATGTGGTTGGCTACCCGCTGGGTCCGGTATACGCGGCAAAGGCCGGCGGCTTCTTCTTCATCGTCTTCGGCATCATCGCCCTGGTTGCTGCGTTTGTGACGATCAACCCGATCTGGAACTACGGCCCGTACGACCCCTCCCCCGTGTCCGCAGGCACCCAGCCTGACTGGTACATCGGCTGGGTGGACGGTGCACTCCGTCTCATGCCGGGCTGGCTGCTGGGCCTTCCCATGGAATGGCACATCCCCCTTCCCTGGGGCGTCAATTCCCTGTCGCTGAACGTCCTGATTCCGGCGCTCATTCCCGCCGGACTGGTGTTCACGCTCCTCTTCACCTACCCCTGGATCGAACGCTGGGTCACCCGTGACGAGCGCGAGCACCACGTGCTGGACCGCCCGCGCAACGCGCCGACCCGCACGGCCATCGGCGTGGCTGGATTCATCTTCTACTGCGTGATGTGGGCAGCGGCAAGTTCCGACTTGATCGCAACACACTTCCAGGTGTCGCTGAACGATGTGACCTACTGGCTGCGTGCGCTGTTCTTCATCGGCCCAATCCTTGGCTTCATCATCACCAAGCGCGTGGCACTTGCCCTCCAGCGCAAGGACCGGGAAATTGCCCTGCACGGCCGCGAGACAGGTCGCATCGTGCGCCTGCCCCACGGTGAATTCCAGGAAATGCACGCCCAGCTCGACGACTACAAGCGCTACAAGCTGGTCGGCTTCGAGTCGCCGGTGCCCGAGGAAGGCATCCCGAACGAAAACGGCATCGTCACGAAAACGGAGAAGCGCCGGGCCGCGCTCAGCAGCTTCTTCTTCGAGGACCGCGTGGCACCCGCCACTCCGTCCGAACTGGCTGCCGGACACGCACACCACGAGGCCGTCGAGGCCGGTGAGGAGACCAAACAGGTTTCCTCCTACTAGCCGACAGGTCTCATAGAAACGGTGGGGCGGTTCCCGAAAGGGAACCGCCCCACCATTTTTTGTGTCGACTCCCTATGGCATTCGGGCCGCAAGCCGCACCGGCAGCCCCTGAGGGCTGCACGCACCCTTCAGGGGCCTGGGAGGTGCACGCCCTAGTATGTGCGCCTTGTTCGCGCACCAGCCCGCTGGAGGGGCACACGCAGCTTGTAGCGGTCGGCGCGGTAAAACGAAATCGAGTAGTCAACCGTGGCCCTGGAAACGAAGGCGTGGCGCTCCATCCGCAGGACGGGCGTGCCGACGTCGACCTTCAGGAGCCGGGCGATGGATGGGGTGGCAGCGTTGGCCTCCACAATGTCCTCCCCCCATTCAATGACCAAGCCGTACTGCTCACTCAGCAGGTTGTACAGGGATGTGGGCGGGCCCTGTTCCAGGATGCCCGGAACCCGCCAGGCCGGGATGAAGTTCTCATCCACGCTCATGGGTTCCTCATCCGCCAGCAGGAGCCGGCGAAACCTGATCACGGCCTGCCCCTCGTCCAGTTGCAGCTCGCGTGCCAGCCTGGCGGTGGCCGGAATTTGTTCAAAAGAAAGTGTGCGCGCGGCCGGCCGCATGCCGCGGCGCTGCATCTCTTCCGAATATGACGTCAACTTCACCTGGACATCGAGCTTTTCATGGGAGATAAACGTCCCCACACCCACCACCCGTTCCAGCAATTCCTCATCGACCAGGGCCGCGATCGCGTGCCGGACCGTCATCCGGGCCACGCCGAAGTGCTCGGCAAGGTCCCGCTCCGAGGGAAGCTGCCGCCCCGCCTTGGCAACGGTGGTGATGTAGTTGCGGAAGAGCTCACGCAACTGAATATGGACGGAGACTTCGGACTGCCGGTCCAGCAGTCCGGGCACGTCCGCGGCAGGGGGAACCAAATAGCTCATGACACTCCTTTGCTGGCCATCCCCAGCCTAAAACACGACTAGTCTCAATACGTAAAGCAACAACTGCCAAGGAGCAAAGCAATGTACACCCGGAAAGCCACCGTAACGGCCAGTGTGGGGCTCCATGCCCGGCCCGCCGCGGTCTTCGTCCGAGCCGTCAACAAAACCGGGCTCCCCATCACCTTGGCCAAGGAAGGCATGGCACCCATAGACGGCAGGTCCCTGCTTGAGGTCATGACCGCTGACTTCATGTGCGGCAGCGAAGTTGAAATCTCGGTGCGGGACGGCGAGCACGACGACGGCGCAGTCCGGGCGGCTGTGGACCTGCTGGCGGCCCTGCTGGTCACGGACCTGACGGACCCGTCCTAGGCCGGCTGTCCACAGAGAGCACAAAAAACTGCCCCGCCACTGGTCAACAGTGGCGGGGCAGTTTCTTGTGGTCCAGGTGATTCAGGTCCTAGTGGGCGTGGTCCCCGCGGCTGTATTCGTACACCCAGCCGATCAGGGCAATGACGGCCAGGCCGGCACCCATGAACAGCACCCACCAGCCCACTGCCAGGCCCAGGAAACCGGCAGCGCAGGCAAGTCCAAGCACCAGGGGCCACCAGCTCCAAGGGCTGAAGTGCCCCTGCTCGCCGGAACCTTCATGGATCTCAGCGTCAACCCGGTCCTCAGGACGGGCGCCAACACGGTTGCCTGTGTAGTACAGGTACACGCCGATCATCAGGCACAGTCCGGCCAGCAGGTACATGCCCAGGTAGCCAACGTGCTCGTGCCATTGGACCATGAACCCGTAGACGGTGGCCACGGGAATGAAGAACACTCCAACAAGCATGAAGAGCTTGGCTTCTACCTTCACTTCTGGCCTCCCTTCGAGGCTGCCATGGCGGGTGCCGGCACGTGGTGCGGCGCCAATTCGGGGTGGTGCAGGTCAAGTGCAGGACGCTCCGAACGGATGCGCGGCAGGGAGGTGAAGTTGTGGCGCGGCGGCGGGCACGACGTGGCCCACTCGAGCGAAGCGCCAAAGCCCCACGGGTCGTCAACTTCAACCTTCTTGCCGTTGCGCCAGGTGATGTACACGTTCCAGAACCACGGAATCATGGAAGCGCCCAGGACAAACGACGAGATGGTGGAGAACTGGTTCATCCAGGTGAAGTTGTCCTGCGGCATGTAGTCCGCGTAGCGGCGCGGCATGCCGAGCACGCCCAGCCAGTGCTGGATGAGGAACGTGCCGTGGAAGCCAAGGAAAAGCATCCAGAAGTGGATCTTGCCGAGGCGTTCGTTGAGCATCTTGCCGGTGAACTTGGGCCACCAGAAGTAGAAGCCTGCGAACATGGCAAACACCACGGTGCCGAACACCACGTAGTGGAAGTGCGCCACCACGAAGTAGGTGTCGGACACATGGAAGTCCAGCGGCGGTGACGCCAGGATGATGCCCGTCAGCCCGCCGAAGAGGAAGGTGACGATGAAGCCGAGGCTCCACAACATGGGCGTCTCAAAGGTCAGGGACCCCCGCCACATGGTGCCGATCCAGTTGAAGAACTTCACGCCCGTGGGCACGGCGATCAGCATGGTCATGAAGGAGAAGAACGGCAGCATGACCTGGCCCGTGGCGTACATGTGGTGGGCCCACACGGTCACGGACAGGGCGGCAATGGAGATGGTTGCGAAGATCAGGCCCTTGTAGCCGAAAACAGGTTTCCGGCTAAAGACAGGGAAGATTTCCGAGACTATGCCGAAGAACGGCAAGGCGATGATGTACACCTCGGGGTGGCCGAAGAACCAGAACAAGTGTTGCCACAGCATGGCCCCGCCATTTTCCGGATCGAAGATGTGCGCCCCAAACCGCCTGTCGGCGCCGAGTGCGAACAGTGCGGCGGCAAGCGGCGGGAAGGCCATGAGAACCAGGATGGCGGTAATCAGGGTGTTCCAGGTGAAGATCGGCATGCGCCACATCGTCATGCCGGGGGCACGGAGGCAGATGATGGTGGTGATGAAGTTGACGGAGCCCAGGATGGTACCGAAACCGGACAACGCCAGGCCGAACACCCACAAGTCGCCACCAACGCCGGGGCTGAAAGTGGTGTTGGACAATGGCGCATAGGCAAACCAGCCAAAGGCGGCGGCACCCTGGGGGGTGATGAAGCCGGACACCGCAATGGTGCTGCCAAACAGGTAGAACCAGAAGGCCAGCGCGTTCAGGCGCGGGAAGGCAACGTCGGGGGCGCCGATTTGCAGCGGCATGATCACGTTGGCGAACCCTGCAAACAGCGGTGTTGCAAACATGAGCAGCATGATGGTGCCGTGCATGGTGAACAGCTGGTTGTACTGGTCCTTGGTCTGCAGGATCTGCATGCCGGGTTCAAACAACTCTGCACGGATGATGAGCGCCATGACGCCGCCCAGGCAGAAGAAGATGAAGGAGGCGATCAGGTACATGTAGCCGATCGTCTTGTGGTCGGTGGACGTGATCCAGTTGACGACGATGCGCCCCTTGGACACGGGGACCACCCTAGGCGCAGCCGAATTGACTTCGGTTGCCGAGTACTCGAGTGTAGACACTTTCCTCTTCCCCCTACTTCTTGTTCAGATTCGGATTGCGGTCGTACGCATTGCCAAGCGTTCCGGTCTGGCCCTTGTCCTTGAGGGACGTAAGGTAGGCATCGAAGTCGGCTTGTGAAACAACCTTGACATTGAAAAGCATTTCGGAGTGGTACTCGCCACACAGCTCGGCACATTTGCCGTCGTACTCGCCCAGGGCGGTCGGCGTCAGGTCCATGTAGTTGGTTTTACCGGGAATGACGTCCAGCTTGGTCAGGAAGGCCGGAACCCAGAAGGAGTGGACCACGTCGCGGGAATTGAGCTGCAGTTCAACCGTGCGGTTGACGGGCAGGTACAGGGTGGGCAGCTTCGACTTGTCGAACGGCTTGCCGTCCAGTTCAGCCTGGACACCCGTGGAGTACACCGACTCCTTGATGTCGTTGCCCTGCATGTAGTTGAAGTCCCAGGCCCACTGCTTGGCCCGGACATCAATGGTGACATCAGGGTTGTCCACCCGAGCCGTAATCGACTTTTGCTCCACGTCGGTGAAGTGGAAGAACACAAAAACCATGAACAGCGGCACCAGCACATAAAAAACCTCCAACGGGAGGTTGTAGCTTGTCTGGCGCGGGAAACCGACGGCATCCTTGCGGCGGCGGTAAGCGATGATGCACCAGATGATCAGTCCCCAGGTAATGAGGCCGATGATCAAAACGGTGATCCAGGTGTTGACCCAAAGGTCAATGATGCCCGCGGTGTGATTGGTGGTGTCACGTTGGCCGGGCATCCAGCCATTCTTATTCTCTGCCGTACATCCAGACAAAGCTAACGCCCCGGCAATTGCCAACCCTGCTATGGGGATGACTTTTGCGCGTCGGCTGCCGGTTCGGTCCTGCGAACTCACAGACGGCCCTTCCTCTTGTTACTGCGCACCGGGCCCGTCAGGGACGGGAGGTGCGAAACGGGTTTTACTACTCGATGTAGAGCTTACCGCCACGGCACGCAAAATGCGTACTAAACCCACCGTGCGTCGGCGGCAAATTACTCAATTTCGCTCGATCGCCCCACACCGGGACAGCAGGCTTGGATTAGTGGAACGAATCCCCGCAGGCACAGGAGCCGCCGGCATTCGGGTTGTCAATGGTGAAGCCCTGCTTGGAGATGGTGTCCTCAAAGTCAATGCTGGCACCGTCGAGGTACGGAACGCTCATCTTGTCGATGACAACCTCGACGCCGTCGAATTCACGCACTGCGTCTCCTTCGAGCAGGCGCTCGTCAAAGTAAAGCTGGTAAATCAGCCCCGAGCATCCGCCGGGCTGGACAGCCACGCGCAGGCGCAGGTCGGTGCGGCCTTCCTGTTCAAGCAGGCTCCGGACCTTGCCGGCAGCAACGTCGCTGATGAGCACACCGTGGGCGGGCAGGTCGGCCACCGCGACATTGGCGGCGGAGGTTACTTCATTGGCATTTGCGGTCATGGCGTTTCCTTACGTGGGTTACAGATACATGCTACGTCGGGCCCGGCAGGGGCGCTAACTGTTGCAACCGCGCACCTGCCGGATGTGTTCCCCGCCTCAGTGGGCCACATGGCGGCCAGGTCTCCCGTGGCCGCCATGCGGGTGGCGCTAGCTCCCCGCCCTGCCCGGGCGGTTCATGGCTGCCAGCAGCAGGGCTTCTGCCACGATGGCCTTCTCAAAGTCGCCCAGGTGCAGGGACTCATTGGCGCTGTGGGCCCTGGAATCAGGGTCCTCCACGCCGGTCACCAGGATCTGCGCCTGCGGGAACACCTCATTGAGGTCGGCAATGAAGGGGATGGACCCTCCCATGCCGCTTTCCACTGCTGGCACGCCCCAGGACTCCCCCAGCGCCCACATCGCAGTCTGGGCCGCCGCCGCGCTGGTATCCGTGGCGAATGCCTGCCCGGACTCCCCCGGGGTGAAGGTGACCTTGGCCCCGAAGGGCGCATTGGCCTGCACGTGGGCGTCGATGGCGGCCATGGCTGCCTGCGGATCCTGTCCCGGGGCCAGGCGCAAGCTGAACTTTGCCCGCGCCGCGGGCAGCAGGGTGTTTGAGCTCAGGGCGACGGAGGGGATGTCCATGCCGATGATGGACAGTGCGGGCTGGGTCCACAGGCGGGAGGTGATGCTTCCCGTACCGGCCAGCCGGACGCCATCAAGGACTGCTGCGTCCCGCCGGAATGTCGCCTCCGGGTATTCAAGCTCGCCCGGGCTCCCGACCGTGAGCCCGGCAATGGCGACGGAGCCGGAGTCGTCGTGGAAGGTGGCAATCAGGCGGGCCAGCAGCGTCGGTGCGTCCAGGACGGGGCCGCCAAACATGCCCGAGTGGACGGCGTGCTCCAGCACGCGAACTTCCACGGTGCCGTCAACCAGCCCGCGGAGGCTGGTGGTCAGCGCCGGAACACCCACCTGCCAATTGGAGGAGTCGGCCACAACAATGACGTCCCCGGCGAGCAGTTCGTGGTGGGTTTCGAGGAAGGAACGGAATGTGGGCGAGCCGGCCTCCTCCTCCCCCTCGATGAACAGCGTCACACCCAGGCCAAAGTCGCCGCCCAGCACCTCGGTCAGGGCACGCAGGGAGCCGATGTGGGCCATGATGCCCGCCTTGTCATCCGCGGCGCCCCGCCCAAAGAGGCGCCCGTCCTTCTCGACGGCGGTAAACGGCTCGGTCTGCCAAAGCGTCAGGTCCGCCGGCGGCTGGACGTCATGGTGGGCGTAGAGCACCACTGTGGGGAAGCCCGGTGCCGCAGGCTTGCGGGCGACGACGGCGGGACCGCCGGGGGTTCCGTCATCCTTGTTGACGCGCAGGATCTGCACATCCGACACGCCCGTGGTGCGGATGAGGGCCGCGACGGCTTCGGCCGAACGGTCCAGCTGCGAGGCATCAAACGCGTCCCAGGCAATGCCGGGTATCGCCACGAGGTCCACCAGTTCGGACACCGTGGCCCGGAAGCTTCCGGCCACGCTCTGGCGCAGTTTTTCAACGGGGATTCCGGCGCCCGGAGCGGCGGCGGAAGGAGAAGTGAGGGGGGATTCTTCAGTCATATGTGCCACCCTACCGCCGCCCTGCCGACGCCGCTAAAGGTGCCGGTCCTGCCATGGGCCGCCAACGCGGTATCCTTTACGGGTGTTTGGACGTAAGAAAGATGAAGCCGCTGACCTGCAGGTAACGCCTGCCCCTGATGCCCACGGTGACCACTCCCGGGACCCCCAGTCCAAGAAGGGTGCCCCGACGCCGTCGCGCAGGGCCCAGGAGGAGGCCCGCAAACGCCCCCTGGTCCCCAATGACCGGGCGGCCGCCAAGGTGGCAGCCCGGGACGCGCGGCGCGAGGAACAGGCCCGCATGCGCCGTGCCATGGACACCGGCGAGGAACGCTTCCTGCCTGCCCGCGACAAGGGCCCTCAGAAGCGGTTCGCACGCGACTGGGTGGACGCCCGCTTCAGCCTGGGTGAATACGTCATGTTCGTGGCGCTGGCCATCGTGGTGGCGTCCATGGTCTTCAACAACGTCAACATGCAGATTTACATCTTTGTCTTCTTCTGGGTGCTGGTTGCAGCCGTGGCAGTCGATGCCTGGCTCATGTCCCGCAAGCTCAAGGGCAAGATCATGGACAAGTTCAAAACTGTCGACCACGGCGTTATCTGGTACGGAACCATGCGGTCCCTCCAGTTCCGCCGCCTGCGCCTCCCCAAGCCCATGGTCCAGCGCGGGGAGTACCCCAGCTGACCTCCTCCGCTCCTCCAGGCTCCCGACGCGCCGGCCCTTCCCAACGGAAGTGGCCGGCGTCGTAGTTTCGGAGCGAAGGCTAGCGCCGTCACGGCCGCTAGCGCCGTCACGGCCGCTAGGCTTAGGCCTATGGAATATCGTTACCTTGGCCGCTCGGGCCTGAAAATCACTGAAATCACCTACGGCAACTGGCTCACGCACGGCTCACAGGTGGAGAACGACGTCGCCACCGCCTGCGTGCGGGCCGCGCTCGACGCCGGCATCACCACTTTTGACACCGCCGACACCTACGCGAACGGCAAGGCCGAAGAGGTGCTGGGTGCGGCGCTGGCCGGCCAGCGCCGCGAGTCGCTGGAAATTTTCACCAAGGTCTACTGGCCCGTGGGACCCAAGGGGCCCAATGACACCGGACTTTCGCGCAAGCACATCATGGAGGGGATCAACAACTCCCTGCGCCGGCTGAACATGGACTACGTTGACCTCTACCAGGCACACCGCTTCGACCACGAAACACCGCTTGAGGAAACCATTGCCGCGTTCGCCGACGTCGTGCGCTCAGGCAAGGCGCTGTACATCGGTGTCAGCGAATGGACGGCCGATCAGATGCGCCGCGGGCAGGAACTTGCCCGCCAGGCCGGTTTCTCGCTGGTCTCCAACCAGCCGCAGTACAACGCCCTGTGGCGGGTCATTGAGCCCGAAGTCATCCCCGCGGCGAAGGAATTGGGAATGTCGCAGGTGGTGTGGTCCCCCATGGCGCAGGGCCTGCTGTCCGGCAAATACCTGCCCGGTCAGCCCGCACCGGCCGGCTCGCGCGCCACGGACCAGCACGGCGGGGCGAACATGATCAGCCGCTACCTTGAGGATTCCATCCTGGAAAACGTGCAGAAGCTGCGCCCCATCGCCGACGGGCTGGGACTGACCATGGCCCAGCTCGCCATCGCCTGGGTGCTGCAGAACGACAACGTCGCCACGGCCCTGGTCGGCGCCTCCCGGCCCGAGCAGGTGGCGGAAAACGTCAAGGCCTCCGGGGTGAAGATTCCGGCCGAGCTGATGGCCGCCATCGATGACGCCCTTGCCTCGACCATCGAACGCGACCCCGCCAAGACGGTCAGCCCGGCCAGCCGGCCGGCGTAAAGAGACGTCCCGGGGCAGGAGCCGGCATTTTTTGTAGGCGACGTAAAGGAGACACCTAAGGCCGCCCGCGGCCGTGGTGTCGGATAGTCGCCGGAAAAATGCCGGGCCTGCCCCCTGTTGTACTACTTCCGCAGCTTGGCCAGCTCCCTGTTGATGCGGGCGGCCCAGAACGGGCCTTCGTAGAGGAAGGCCGTGTAGCCCTGGACAAGGGTGGCGCCGGCGTCGAGCCGTTCCTGGACTTCGGCGCCGGTTTCCACCCCGCCCACCGAGATGAGCGTGAGCCGGTCCCCCACAATGGACTTGAGTTGGCGGAGCACCGCCAGTGACCGCGCCTTCAGCGGCGCCCCGGAAAGGCCGCCTGCACCCTTTTCCGCCACCAGCTCCGCAGGGCTTGCCAGGCCATCGCGGCTGATTGTGGTGTTGGTGCAAATGATGCCGTCCAGCTTCAGGTCCAGGGCCAGGGCCGCCACGTCCGCCACGTCGTCGTCGGACAGGTCGGGGGCAATCTTCACCAGCAGGGGCACATGGCGGCCGGCCGCGGAGTCGGCAGTTTCCCGCACACCCGACAGCAGGGGGCGCAGTGTTTCCACATTTTGCAGCAGGCGAAGTCCCGGGGTGTTCGGCGAGCTGACGTTGACCACCAGGTAGTCGGCTGTGGGGGCCAGGGTGCGGGCACTGACCAGGTAGTCCCCCAAAGCGTCCTCAAGCTCCACGAGCTTCGTCTTGCCTATGTTCACGCCCACCACGGGCCGCACGGAAGGGTACGCCCTGCCCAGCTCGGCCACGGCGCCGGCGAGGCGGGGTGCGACGGCGGCAGCGCCGTCGTTGTTGAATCCCATGCGGTTGATCACTGCCCGGTCCTGGACCAGCCGGAAAAGCCGTGGCTGCGGATTGCCCGGCTGGGCCCGGCCCGTAATGGTGCCGACCTCCACATGGCCGAAGCCGAGGTTGGCAAGGGCGTTGATGCCCCGGCCCTCCTTGTCGAAGCCCGCGGCCAGGCCAAAGGGTGTGGGAAACGTCAGGCCCAGCGCCTCCGTCTGGAGTGTCGGGGACGGCGCGCACAGGCGGCGAAGCACGCCCCCGGCCCCCACCCGGTGGGCCGCCTTGATCAAGGTAAATCCGATCTTGTGGGCCCGTTCGGCGTCCATCCACGAGAAGCAGACACGGAAGAAGGTGGGGTAAAGTCGCATGCCCCTAGTTTTCCGTCTTGGCGGCCCATCTGCAAAACGCCCGGGACCACGCTGCAGGCGAATGCCGGCTGGGGATACCATGGCGGCATGGAGAGCAACGGTGCCGCAGCAAGGATTCATGCCGACGTCCTGGTGGTTGGCGCCGGCCTGTCCGGGCTGGTGGCCGCCGCTGAGGCCTACAATGCCGGGCGGAAGGTGGTGGTGCTGGACCAGGAGCCGGAGGCGTCCCTGGGCGGCCAGGCGCACTGGTCCTTTGGCGGGCTCTTCATGGTGGATTCGCCGGAACAGCGGCACCTGGGCGTGAAGGATTCCGTGGAACTGGCGTGGGGCGACTGGCTCGGTTCCGCCGGCTTCGACCGCCCCGCCGATGAATGGCCGCGGCGCTGGGCCGAGGCGTATGTCAACTTTGCCGCTGGCGAAAAGCGGGCGTGGCTCCATGCACTGGGGGTGCGCTTCTTCCCGCTGGTCCAGTGGGCGGAGCGCGGCGGCTATGACGCCCAGGGCCACGGCAACTCGGTGCCGCGCTTCCATGTGGTGTGGGGAACGGGCCCCGGCATTCTGGAACCGTTCCTGTCCAAGGTGAAGGAAGGCGTGGCTGCGGGGCGCGTGCAGCTGCTGTTCCGGCACCGGGCCACTTCGCTGACGTTCGACGGCGGCACAGTCACCGGGGTGGCCGGTCAGGTCCTGGAGCCCTCGCATGTTCCCAGGGGCGCCGCCAGCAGCCGCGAGCCGGTGGGTGAATTCACTGCCCTGGCGGACGCCGTGGTGGTGACAACCGGCGGGATCGGCGGCAACCACCACATGGTGCGCCGCCAGTGGCCGGGCGGAAACAGCCCCGGCTTCATGCTGACGGGCGTGCCGGCGTCGGTGGATGGCGAGTTTCAGCAGGTGGTGGCCGGCAGCGGCGGGAGCCTGGTCAACACCGACCGCATGTGGCATTACCCCGAGGGCATCCACAACCCGGACCCGGTGTGGCCCAACCACGGGATCCGCATTCTGTCCGGGCCGTCGCCGCTGTGGCTGGATGCCACGGGACACAGACTGCCGGGGCCGCTCTTTCCCGGTTTTGACTCGCTGGGAACTTTGCGCCACCTTGGCGCCACGGGCCACGACCATTCCTGGTTTGTGCTCAACAAGACCATCATCAGCAAGGAGTTCGCGCTTTCGGGTTCGGAACAAAACCCGGACCTGACGGGCAAGGATGTCAAGCTCCTGGCCAGGCGGGCTTTGCCGGGTGCCACGGGACCGGTGCAAAAGTTCATCGATGCCGGCATTGACTTCGTGCAGGCCGGCACCCCGCAGGAGCTGGCGGAAAAGATGAACACGCTGGTTGGTTCGGAGCTGATTGACCCCCAGGGGCTGCACGACACCATCGCGGCCCGCGACATGCAGGTTGCCAGCGGCCTGGGCAAGGATGCCCAGGTCAACGCCATTCGCGAGGCACGCCGCTTTGCCACAGACAAGCTGATGCGCGTGGTCCCGCCCCACGCCATGATGGCGCCCGAGCACGGCCCCTTGATTGCCGTCCGGCTGAGCACCCTCACGCGCAAGAGCCTGGGCGGGCTGCTCACGAATCTCAACAGCCAGGTGCTGGACGGCGGCGGCTCCCCCATCCCGGGGCTGTATGCCGCCGGTGAGGCGGCCGGCTTTGGCGGCGGCGGCATGCACGGCTACCGCTCCCTGGAGGGAACCTTCCTGGGCGGGTGCCTGTTTTCGGGCCGGTCCGCCGGCCGGCACGCAGCCGGCGGTCCCTCCGCATGACGGATGCGTCCCACACCTGGCGCCCCGACTTCCTGGGGCCCGACTACAGCGCCCTGCGGCTTCAGGTGCCCCGCGCCGACGGCACGGCCCGGCGCGCCACGCTGGTGCGGCACCGCCCGGGTGGCGGGTTGCCGTCCCCAGCGGCCCGCCGGGGCGCCCCCGCGCATACTGGTGCCGGGGGAACATCCAAACAAAACAGCACAACCGTGCTATATATCCACGGCTGGAGCGACTACTTTTACAACACCGGCCTGGCGGAGTTCTTCACGGGACTGGGCTACTCCTTTTACGCGCTGGACCTGCACAACCACGGCCGCAGCCTGACCAGCCCCGAACTGGGCGGCTATGTTGACAACCTCTCCGACTACGACGACGAGATCACCCTGGCCCACGCCGTCATCAGCGCCGACGCAGCCCAGCTTTCGGGGGCGGGGCCGGATGCGGGGGCAGGGCCGGATGCCGGCGAAGGGCCGTCCGGCCCCGGAGTGCCCCTGGTCCTCATGGGACACTCCACGGGCGGGCTCATTGCCGCCCTCTGGGCCAGCCACAACCAGGGCTCCGTGGCGGCGCTGGTGCTCAACAGCCCTTGGCTGGAGATCCAGGGCGGGGCCGCAATCCGGAGGGCCGCCACTCCCTTGGTCCATCCTTTTGCCGAATTGCGGCCCCTGACCCGGATGCGTGTTCCTGAACGCACCTTCTATTGGCGGGGCATCAGCAACGAAGCCCACGGGGAATGGCCGGTGGACAGGCGCCTGCGCCCTCCGCAAGCCTTTCCGGTCCGGGCGGGCTGGATGCGGGCCATCATGGCCGCCCAGCGTGAGGTGGCGGCGGGCCTCGACCTCCACGTTCCGGTGCTGGTCCTGCTGTCTGCCAAGAGCATGCTGGGGCCGGTGTGGAGCGACGCGATGCTGGCAGCCGACGTGGTGCTGGACGTGCGGTCCCTGGCACTGCGTGCCGTGTCCCTCGGTGACAGCGTTGCCATCGAGAGGATCAGCGGCGCACTTCACGAGGTGTTCCTGTCACGACAGGCTGTCCGGGAGGACGCCTACCGCCGGCTCAAGCGCTGGCTGTCCGCCTACAACGCAGGCTGCGACCCCGACTAACGCGGTTGCTTGGAAGCCGCGGCATCCACCGCCCCGCCATAACGGCGGTCCCGGCGCGCATATTCGTCCACGGCAGCCCAGAGTGTCCGGCGGTCCACGTCGGGCCAAAGGGTGTCCATGAAGACGAACTCCGCATAGGCGCTTTGCCACAGCAGAAAGTTGGAGAGCCGCTGTTCGCCGCTGGAGCGCAGAAACAGGTCGACATCCGGCACGTCCGGCTGGTACATGTACTTTTGCAGCGTTTTTTCCGACACTGCCCGGGGGCTGAGCCTGCCGGCGGCAACATCGGAAGCCAGCGCGGCCACGGCGTCTGAGATCTCGGCCCGGCCACCGTAATTAACACACATGGTCAACGTTATGACGTCATTGTCCCGAGTGTGCTCCTGGGCAACTTCCAGTTCCTTGATGACCGATCCCCAGAGCCTGGGCCGGCGCCCGGACCAGCGGATCCGCACCCCCCAGGAATCAAGGCGGTCACGCTGGCGTCTTAGTACGTCCTTGTTAAATCCCATCAGGAAGCGCACCTCTTCAGGCGACCGCTTCCAATTCTCGGTGGAGAAGGCGTAGACGCTGACATACTTGATGCCCAGCTCAATGGCCCCGGCCATGACGTCCAGCAGGGCCGGTTCCCCCGCCTTGTGGCCCTCGATGCGCGGCAGCCCGCGCTGGTTGGCCCAGCGGCCGTTGCCGTCCATGACAATGGCCACGTGCCGGGGCACCAGCTCCGCCGGAATGGCAGGCATGGCAGCTCCCGAGGGGTGTGGCCACGGCGCGGTGACTGGCGGCTTCGAACCATGCCGGCTGCTGCGGGGGGTTGCTGCCACGGTTTTATACACGCTCCACGAGTTTGAGGGAACGCACGGTGCGTTCCAGGTGCCATTGGACATATCCGGCCACCAGGCCGGCGGCTTCCCTGCGGTGGACCGGTTCCGAGGCGTCGGCCCCGGCCCAGTTGCCGCTGAGCAGCAGCGCCAGCAGGGACATGGTCTGGGGTGCCGGGGACAGTGATCCCGGCGGGCGGCAGTCGTGGCACACGGCGCCGCCCAGCGAGGCGTTGAACGCGCCGTGGGGGCCGGGCTCGCCGCACCGTGCGCAGTCGCCAAAGCTGGGTGCCCAGCCGGCGATCGACACGGCCCGCAGCAGGTAGGAGTCCAGGATGAGTTCCGGGGCATGGGCGCCCCGGCTCAGGGACGCCAGCGCGCCCACCAGCAGCAGGTAGTGGGCCGTGGACGTTTCACCGTCGACGTCGGTCAGCCGTTCGGCAGTCTCCGTCATGGCGGCGGCAACAACATACTTGTCGTAGTTGTTGGCTATCGCGTCCCCGTAGCTTCCCTTGGCCACCGCCTGGGCCACGATGTCCAGGGTGCGGCCCTTGACCAGCTGCAGGTCCGCCACCATGAACGGTTCCAGCCGGGCACCAAACTTACTGCTGGTGCGCCGCACGCCGCGTGCCACAGCACGAAGCTGCCCGTGGTGGCGGGTCAGCAGCGTGATGATCCGGTCTGCCTCACCCAGCTTGTGGGTGCGCAGCACGACGGCGTCATCGCGGTAGGTGCGGGCGGCGAAGGATTGCTTGGACACCCCTACATTCTCCCACCATCCGCACCGCGAAGGCTGCTTCCTAGAGCCTCGCGTCGCGCACGGCGCGGTTCACGGCAGAGATGACCGCCTTCAGCGAGGAAGTGGAGGTGTTCGCATCGATGCCAACGCCCCAGAGCACGCGCTCACCGACGGCGCACTCAACAAACGCCGCCGCACGGGCGTCGCCGCCCTCGCTGAGGGCATGTTCGGAGTAGTCCAGCACCCGCACGTCCACACCGTCCTCGCCAAGGATTGCCAACAGCGAGGCAATGGGCCCGTTGCCCGTTCCCGTGCGGGTGGCCGTAACGCCGTCAATGGTCATTTTGGCCACCAGCGTCATTTCGCCGTCGTCGTCCGTGGAGGTGGTGAAGGAGCCAATCCTGTAGCGGCCCCAGGCATCATTCGACACTTCTGCCGGCAGGTACTCGTCGGTGAAGATGTTCCAGAGCTCGGCGCCGCTGACCTCGCCGCCTACGGTGTCGGTGCGCTTTTGGATGACGCCGGAGAATTCAATCTGGGCGCGGCGCGGCAGGTCCAGATTGTGCTCGTTCTTGAGCAGGTAGGCGACCCCGCCCTTGCCGGACTGGGAGTTGACGCGGATCACGGCCTCGTAGCTGCGGCCCAGGTCCTTGGGATCCACCGGCAGGTACGGCACGGCCCAGACGTGCTGGTCAACTGCCGTCCCCGCGGCATTGGCGTCCGCCTCGAGTGCCTCCAGCCCCTTCTTGATGGCGTCCTGGTGGGAGCCGGAAAATGCCGTGAACACCAGGTCCCCGCCGTACGGCGTGCGTTCGGCCACGGGCAGCTGGTTGCAGTACTCAACCGTGCGCCGGACGTCGTCAATGTCGGAAAAGTCGATCATGGGGTCAATGCCCTGGGTGAACATGTTCAGCCCCAGGGTCACCAGGTCCACGTTGCCGGTCCGTTCCCCGTTGCCAAACAGGCAGCCTTCGATCCGGTCCGCACCGGCCAGGTAGCCCAGTTCGGCGGCAGCCACGCCGGTGCCCCGGTCGTTGTGCGGGTGGAGGGAGAGGATGATGCCCTCCCTCGGGTGCAGGTTGCGGCTCATCCACTCGATGGAATCGGCGTAGACGTTTGGGGTGGCCATTTCAACAGTTGCCGGCAGGTTGATGATGACCTGCCTATCCGCCGAGGCCTCAAAGATGTCCGCGATGGCGTTGCACACTCGCAGCGCGTACTCGGGTTCGGTCCCGGTGAACGATTCGGGCGAGTATTCGTAGGTGATGTGGGTGTCGGCCAGGCCTTCCTCATACTTCTTGCACAGGCGTGCGCCCTGAAGGGCAATGTCCAAGATGCCGTCCTCATCCTGGTTGAACACAACACGCCGCTGCAGCACAGACGTGGAGTTGTACAGGTGGACAATGGCCTGCTTGGCCCCCACAAGGGACTCGTAGGTGCGTTCAATCAGGTGTTCACGGGCCTGGGTGAGGACCTGGATGGTGACGTCATCGGGAATATGGCCGCCCTCGATCAGGAGGCGGACAAAGTCGAAGTCGGTCTGTGAGGCCGAAGGAAAGCCGACCTCGATTTCCTTGTATCCCATTTTGACCAGCAACTGGAACATCTTCATCTTCCGGCCCGGGCTCATGGGATCGATCAGCGCCTGGTTTCCGTCCCGCAGGTCAACCGCACACCAGCGCGGGGCCTTCGTGATGACCTTGTCCGGCCAGGTGCGGTCGGGGAGGGAAACGGCTATCTGGTCCTGGAAAGGAATGTAGCGGTGGACCGGCATGCCTGAGGTTTTTTGTGCATTTCGCATGGAAGTGACCTTCAATCTTGTTCAACGTGTGGATGCGGGGCCGGGCAACACAAACACCGCGGCAAGGGCGGCCGTTGAACCTGCGTTGATCAATTCAACGCGGTTGGGGCCTCGCCGCGGCAGCTAAGAAGAAGCATTCCAGTGCGCACTTTTTTACCCTAGCACGGCACGTAGGATGATGGTGAAACAGCTCACGGACGTGGGAATTATGTGAAGGACCTGCCCGCAACCGTTCGAACAACAAAGGGGAACTGATTCTATTGAGCCACTCCGGCATTTCGCCAGCAAGCAATGACCTCGGCATCCGCCCCCAGGACGACCTCTACCTGTACGTCAACGGGCAGTGGCTGGCCGAGGAGACCATACCTGAGGACCGCGCAATGACCGGCGCATTCACCAGCCTGCGCGACGGCGCAGAGGCCGCCGTGCGGGCCATTATTGAAAAGGCCGGGGCGGCTGCCGGTGAGGCGGATGCACAGGGCGTGGAGGCAAAAATCGGTGCCCTGTATGCCTCCTTCATGGACGAAGCCGCAGTGGAGTCCGCCGGGGCGGCGCCACTGGCCCCGCGCCTGGAGGCGATTGAGGCAGCCACCTCCATTGCCGACGTCGTCTCCCTCATGGGCACCCTGGACAGAACCGGGGGCGATGGATTGTTTGGCCTGTACGTCAACAACGACGCCGGCAACCCGGAGCGTGCCCTGCTGCACCTCTTCCAGTCCGGGCTGGGCCTGCCGGACGAGTCGTACTACCGTGAGGAGAAATTCTCCGACATCCGCACCGCGTACCTGGCCCACATCCAGGCCATGCTGGAGCTCGCTGGCATGGCCGACGCCGGCGCGAAGGCGCAGCGCATCATGGCGTTGGAAACCGAAATAGCGGCCGCCCACTGGGACAAGGTGACGCTGCGCGACCCGCAAAAGACCTACAACCTGATGGACCGGGCCGATGCCGTGGCCCTCCTGCCTGCCCTCGAACTGTGGCTCGACGCGCTGGGCGTCACAGCCGCGCAGAGTGCTGAACTGGTGGTGGCCACCCCGGACTTCTTCCGCGGCCAGGCTCCGCTGCTGGTTTCCGCCCGGCTCGCGGATTGGAAGGCCTGGCTGTCCCTGCGCACCATCTCCGCGGCCGCGCCCTACCTGTCCGAGGCCTTCGTCAATGCCAACTTTGCCTTTTACGGCACCGCGCTGACCGGCACGCCGGCCATCCGGGAGCGGTGGAAGCGCGGCGTCGCCCTGGTGGAGGGCGCCCTGGGCGAGGCAGTGGGCCAGCTGTACGTGGCAGAACATTTCCCCGATTCCCACAAGGCCCGCATGGAGGAGCTGGTGGCCAACCTCATCGAGGCATACCGCCAGAGCATCTCGGCGTTGACCTGGATGGGCCCGGACACCATTGCGAAGGCCCTCGACAAGCTGGACGCCTTCACGCCCAAGATCGGCTACCCGTCCAAGTGGCGCGACTACTCAGCCCTGGAGATTGTCCAGGGCGAGCTGATCGGAAATATCGAACGCAGCAACGCCTTTGAACTTGCCCGGCAGCTGGCCAAGGTGGGTGCGCCGATTGACCGGGAGGAATGGCTCATGACGCCGCAGACGGTCAACGCATACTACAACCCGACGATGAACGAGGTGGTGTTTCCGGCCGCCATCCTGCAGCCGCCCTTCTTTGATGCAGGGGCCGACGACGCGGCAAACTACGGTGGCATTGGCGCCGTCATCGGGCACGAGATCGGGCACGGCTTTGACGACCAGGGGTCCCAGTTTGACGGCAGCGGCGCCCTGCGCAACTGGTGGGGCGACGCCGACCGCGCCGCCTTCAAGGAATTGACGTCCAGGCTGGTGGACCAGTACAACGCGCTCTCCCCCTCCGCAGCCCCGCAGGAAAAGGTCAACGCCGAGCTGACCCTGGGCGAAAACATTGGCGACCTGGGCGGGCTGGCGATCGCCTACCGGGCCTACCTCCTGCACCTCGACGGCGCACCCTCCCCGGAGCAGGACGGCGTGCCGGGCGCCCGGCGGTTCTTCCTCTCGTGGGCAGGCTGCTGGCGCACCAAGATCCGCCCCGAGGAGGCTGTGCGCCGCGTGGCAGTTGACCCGCACTCCCCGTCCGAATGGCGGTGCAATGCCGTGGTCCGCAACCTCGACGCCTTCCACGAGGCGTTTGGCACGACGTCCACCGACAGCCTGTGGCTGGAACCTGCGGAGCGTGTGAGCATCTGGTGAAGCACGGTGCCTTCCCCGCCGCAGCGAGGACGGCACCGGCATTGCCTGAGTTGGTGTGCGTTAGTTGGTGTAGTACAGGGGGTTGACCGTCAGGCATTCATTGCCCTGGGCCGCCGTGCTGGAGACGATGTCCTTGGGCACCACGACCTTGCCGTATTCCGTGCCGGCGGTCCAGTCGGTCCCGACCACGATCTGCAGCCCGCTGATGGCAGGGTCAGACTTGAGGGCAGTGGCAGGGATCTTGAACAGGGTGGCCATGTCCGCCGCAACGTCCGCCATGTTGGCTCCGTAGAGGATCTGCGTCTGGTTTTGTGCCGGAACGTCCCCGGCCGACACGGCCGCCGTGTAACCGGCCCCCGCCAAGGACTTGAGCAGCTCCACGGCGCGGCCCGTAACGGCGGAGGCATTGGCCACGCTGATGGGTTGGATGGCCTTGTCGTAGGCTGCCGCCGTCGGGCTGGCCGGGGCTGTCGTGGCGGGTGCCGTCGTGGCGGGTGCCGTGCTGGCACCGGCGGCCGAAGTGGCCGGGGCGGTGGTCGGCTTGGGGGCAGCCTTGGTCAGGGCGGTGTCATGCCGCAGGGCGGAGAAGAACTGGCCCGCTGCAGGTTCCATCAGCTGGACCCGGTTGGGATCCGCCACGTAGGGCTCATTGGGAACCGTGACAAAGGCGACGTTGGCCAGGTCGATTTTTGACAGCCGGGTGGCGATGGAAATCATGGCGGGAACGTTTGCCAGGTTCTCGTCAATGGTCAGGTTCTTGGTGACGACGTCGGCCAGCGTGTACAGGCGCGGCAGGTTGGTGAGGGTGCCTTCGCTCTTGACCTTGCGGACCATGGAGCCAAGGAAGTACTGCTGTGCCTTGATGCGGGCCAGGTCGCTGGAGTCGCCAAATGCGTGGCGGGTGCGCAGGAATGCCAGCGCCTGCTCTCCCTGGACCAGGCTCTTGCCCTTGGGCAGCTTCAGGAATGAGCCGTTGACGTCGTACATGGCATGGTCCACGCAGACCTCCACGCCGCCCAATGCGGAGGAGAGCTCCTTCACGGCGGTAAAGTCCGCCAGCATGAAGTGGTCAATGGTGAGGCCGGTGAGCTCGTTGATGGCGGCAACCGTGCAGCCCGGCCCGGCTGCCAGGGCCGAGTTGAGCTGGCCCATGGGCTGCGCCGGCGTCACTGTCCCGGTTTTGGCGTCGCGGCAGGCGGGGATGGGGACCATCAGGTCGCGCGGGAAGCTCGTGACGGACACCTGTGAGTTGTCAGCTGAAATGTTCATCAGTAGCATGACGTCGGAATTGCCCTGGCCGGTGGAGTCGGCGGCCGTGCCGTACTCGCTGTTTTTTCCGTCCCGCGTGTCGGTGCCCAGAATGAGGATCTGCAGGGAGCCGGTGTCCTCCTTGGTGGCCTTCTGCTGGGCGACGCCGGCGTTCAGGGGTGCCGTGGTGACGTTTTGCTGGAGGTGCATGAACAAGAAGCCGACGCTGCCGATGCCCACCACCAGGACGGCACACACGGCCACTGCCGTGATGCGCAGCCACAGCGGGGCCCTGTGGCGCGGCTTGAAGTGCCGTCCGGCAGGCTCGGCGTCCCCCTGGGGTTCAACAGGAGGAACGTTGGCAGCACCGGCTGCCGCCGTTTGTGCACGGCGTCGCCCCATGGATGGACCTTTCGCAGGGAATAAAGACTCATGCGAGTTTACCGGCGAACTCTGGGAACATCCGCCATGCCACGCCTGAGAACCCCATGAACGGCCGTTCCGGGGGCACCCGTCCGCGCTAGAACCCCAGCTTGACGAGCTGCTTGGGGTCCCTCTGCCAGTCCTTGGCCACCTTGACGTGCAGGTCGAGGTAGATCCTGGTGCCCAGCAGTGCCTCGATGCCCTTGCGGGCGTTGGTGCCCACCTCGCGCAGCCGGGCGCCGCCCTTGCCGATGATGATCGCCTTCTGGGACGGCCGTTCCACGTACAGGTTCACGCGAACGTCCAACAGCTCGTGCCCCTCCGTGCGCCCCTCGCGGGGCACGATCTCCTCCACCACCACGGCCAGGGAGTGCGGCAGCTCATCCCGGACGCCCTCCAGGGCCGCCTCCCGGATCAATTCCGCGACCATGACGGCCTCGGGCTCATCGGTGAGTTCACCGTCCGGATACAGGGCGGGCGACAGGGGAAGGTGTCCGGCAAACACCCCTGCCAGCGTCTCGACCTGGAAGTCCTCCACGGCAGAGACCGGCACGACGTCAGCAAACCCGGCTTCCCCGAACACCTCCCGTCCCAGTGCGTCCACGGCCATGAGCTGTTCGGTGACGGCCTGTCGGTCCACGGTGTCGGTCTTGGTGACAATGGCAATCACGGGCTTGTTTCCGACATTGGCCAGCTGGGCGGCAATGTACCTGTCACCGGGACCGATCTTTTCATTGGCCGGGAGGCAGAAGCCAATCACGTCAACCTCGGACAGAGTGTCTGCGACAAGGTCATTGAGGCGCTTGCCCAGCAGGGTGCGGGGGCGGTGCAGCCCCGGCGTATCCACGAGCACCAGCTGGAATGACTCCCTGTGGACTATCCCGCGTATGGTGTGCCGGGTGGTTTGCGGCTTGGCCGAGGTGATGGCCACCTTCTGGCCCACCAGGGCGTTGGTCAGTGTGGACTTCCCGGCGTTGGGCCGTCCGGCCAAAACCGCAAAACCTGCCCGAAAATCATCTTTCTTGGGGGACGGCATGGCGTCCGCACCCTTGCGCTTAGTCATGGTTGCTCCTGCGTTCTTCGTGGATGTGGGCGTCACGCAGGGGCGCGCCGCCGTCGAAAGTGTTTGGCTGTTCCAAGCTGCTGCCCGCCCGGACCGGGGGAACGGCGTAGGCAATGACATGGCTGACCCGGTTGCGTGCCGCTTCCATGCGCTCGGCCACGAGGCGGATTCCGTAGACGTCAACTGTGCTGCCCACCGAGGGGATCCGGCCTAGGCCCTTTGCAAGCAGCCCGCCCACCGTGTCCACCTCGTCATCGTCCAGTTCCTGGCCGAAAAGTTCACCAAAGTCATCCAGGCCCATCTGGGCCCGGATCCTGTACCGGCCCTGGCCCAGGCCCTGCACCTCGGGGGAAACGGCGTCGTATTCATCGGCGATCTCCCCCACGATTTCCTCGATGAGGTCCTCCAGCGTCACCAGGCCGGCCGTGCCGCCATATTCGTCGACCACGATGGCCACATGGGTGGATTCCAGCTGGAGTTCCTTCAGGAGTTCGTCGACGGCCTTGGACTCGGGCACATAGCGGACGCTGCGGGCCAGGTTTTCCACCAGGGGCCGGGGGTCGCCGCCGTCGAGCCGGTGCATCGTGGCGACCAGGTCCTTCAGGTAAAGGATGCCCAGGATGTGGTCCGTGTTTTCGCCGATGACGGGGACGCGGGAGAACCCGGAGTCCAGAAACACGTCCATGGCGGCTTCGAGCGTGGACCCCTGCTCAATGCTGCGAATGTCGGTGCGCGGCACCATGACGGCCCGCACCAGGGTCTCGCCCAGGTCGAACACGCTGTGGATGAGTTCCGCCTCGCTGTCCTCGATCATTGCCGAGTCGTTGGCACGGTCCACAAATTCCCTGAATTCCTCGGACGTGACAAAGGCGTCGTCATTGCCCGGAGCATCCTTGGACAGCAGTCCCCCCAAGGCCACAAACCAGCCGGGCATGGGGCCCAGCACACGGCACAGGAAGTGCACCAGCCAGGCGCTGCGACCAACCACGGCGGCCGAATGAAGCCGGCCGAACCGTCGCGGGGAAACCCCCACCAGGATGAATCCGATGGCAGCCATGACCACCGTGGCGATGAGTCCGGCGATCCATTCGTTGCCAAGGATCCGGACCAGAAAGAGGGCCACCGCCACGGCGGCCGCCATTTCAAACCACACACGCCAAAAACGCAGGGCATTGAGGTGCGGGAGCGGCGCCGCCAGGATTTTCGCCAGCGATGTTCCGCGGCTGTGGGCGGCAACGGCTTCCGCGTCATGCCTGGGGAAAAAACTCAGGGCCGATTCAATGGCGGTCAGCAACGCGGCAATCGCCGTGAAGAGCACCCCCATGAGCGGCAGAGCCACCGCTGTCACTGCATTGTCTCCCGGGGGGCTTCCCGGCCCAGGAAGCTGGAGAGCAGCTGGCGCTGGAGACCGAACATCTCTTCCTTTTCCTCAGGTTCTGCGTGGTCGTAGCCCAAAAGGTGCAGGACCCCGTGGGTTGTCAGGAGCAGCAGTTCCTCTTCCATGGAGTGCCCCGCGGCGGCGGCCTGTTCCTGCGCCACCACCGGGCAGAGCACAATGTCACCGAGCAGGCCGGCGGGGGTGGGCTGTTCCGTTGTGCCGGGCCGCAGCTCGTCCATGGGGAAGGAAAGGACGTCCGTGGGACCAGGCTCATCCATCCACTCCAGGTGGAGCTTTTCCATGTTTTCCACGTCCGCCATGATGATGGACACTTCCGTCTCCGGGTGGACATGCATTTGTGTCAGGATGTGCCGCACCAGCTTGACAAGTTCCTCTTCACGGACTGAAACGCCGGATTCATTGTTGA
>NZ_JAJLOZ010000055.1:0-33838 GCF_025548615.1 Arthrobacter sp. A2-55
ACCCAAAACCCCGGACCCACAGGACAAACAGGCCCGGCACCACGCTTCGACCTGCGCAGCAGCCCCCTCGAAAACCTCCTCACCTACAAAACCCGGCCCCACCAACAGGG
Organism: Arthrobacter sp. A2-55; assembly: GCF_025548615.1. Taxonomy (NCBI): domain Bacteria; kingdom Bacillati; phylum Actinomycetota; class Actinomycetes; order Micrococcales; family Micrococcaceae; genus Arthrobacter; species Arthrobacter sp. A2-55. The sequence continues at coordinate 111 of NZ_JAJLOZ010000055.1, forward strand.
CTAACAACACCAAAAGCCGCCGCCCCCGCACATTAGCGACCGACACGGCGGCGCCAAAAGTGCGGAAACGGCGGCAAACCCAGGGCCTCGACAAGCTCGACCACCAGAGACAAGCTCGACCACCGCCGACAAGCCCGACCGCCGAGGACAGGCCCGTCGTCTACGCGTTGATGTCGTGCAGGTGGTGGATGAGATCGTGCAGGAAGTACCCGGACAGTGTGAGGACCGTGAACTCGGATCCGTTGCTGCGCAGGCCGCGCCTTCCCCATTGGGCCGGACCCACGGCCGCAAATGCGGATGCTGCGTCCTCGCCGTTTTGGACCAGGTCCTGCGACACCAGCGTAGGGTCAAGGCCGCCGTAGTTGCCCTCCAAAGCCGCCTGGTCCTGGTCCCAATTGGCGAAAGTGGGGTTGTCCTCGGACAGCATCAGCTCCAGGCGGCCCTCGAACACGTCAAAGACGTCACGCACGTGCGCCGCGTACTCCAGGACTGACCACGTCGAGTCATTGGGGCGGATTTCCACGCCGGCACGCTTGAGTGCGGACTGCCAGCGGGGGAGCAGTGCGGGGATGGTGGTGGCTGCAATGGCCGGCGTGGTGTTGGAGGCGTCAAAACCGCACTCCGGGCACGGCTTCGTCAGCACCCACGTCCAGTCTTTTGCATCGGGGATGATTGGCATGCGGCCAGTCTATGCCGCCGCTCAGTCGGTGGGGAGCTCGAACGCCTCCTGCGTAAGCTGCGGGAGCGGGGCGGGATCGTTGGCCGGAGCGGGTAGTCCAGCCATCTGTGCCGATGAAGGCGGCGTTGCCGCCTCTCCCGCGCCTCCTGCCGCGGTGGGGGTGCCATTGAGGCTTGGACCCACCAGGTCGATGGTGGCGGACAGTGCCACGCCGGAGCCGTCGCGATGACCATGCTCCACGGGGAGGGCGCGCACCACGCCGGCGGCGGAGGAAGCCTTGGCGGGTCCGTGTCCGGCCCAGGAGACAGTCAGCCGGTCTTCGCCCTTGAGGAAGCGATGTGCCCGGACGCCTCCGGTGGCACGGCCCTTGGCGGGGTACTCCGAGAAGGCTGTGACCTTCGCACTGCCTGACGGAGTGCCCGGAAGGGCATCCTGCCCGCCGGCCACCGTGACGACGACGGCGTCGCCGTCGTGCGGGGAGACCACGGTGAAGCTGAGCACCTGGTCGCCGGCACCCAGCTTGATGCCGGCCATGCCGCCGGCCGTGCGCCCCTGCGGCCGGACAGTGGCGGCACTGTAGTGCAGCAGCTGGGCGTTGGCGGTAATAAAGACCAGCTCGTCGCCGTCCGCCGCGGGAGCCGCGCCCACCACGAAATCCTTGGGCTTTAGTGAGATGTATTCCCATTCATCCCGGTTCAGGGGGTATTCGGGCATGACGCGCTTGACCACCCCGGCCGCCGTTCCCACAGCAAAGACCTTGTCCAGTGGGACAAAGCCCACCAGCACCTCGCCCTTGGTGAGGGTGATGAACTCCTTGGCTGCGACGGCCCCGGCCAAGTTGGGCAGGGCCGCCGTGGGGGGAAGCACCGGCATGTCCACCACTTGCAGGCGGAGCATGCGCCCCAGCGACGTGAGTGCGCCAACCTCGGCCCGTGCAGAGGTCCGGACCACGGATGCGTAGACGTCGTGCTTCGACCGTGAGCCGGACTCCGCCAACGGATCCGCATTGCTGGTGCGGGCAATCTGCCCCGTCGCACTCAGCACCACCCAGCACGGGTCGTCGGCAATTTCCAGTGCCAGCGGGGCCAACCTGCCCTTTCCTGCCGGACCGGCCGCCGCGAGGGCCTTCGCCACCGACGGCGCCACGGCCTCGGACTCCAACAGCACCGTCCGGCGGGGCGTTGCATACTTTGCCGCCACCTCGCCAAGCTCGTCGGAAACCAGCTGGTGCAGCAGCTCCTTCGAGGCCAGGATGGCCTCGAGCTCGGCAATTTCGCGGCGCAGCTCGTCACGTTCCGCTTCCAGCTCCACCATCGAATAGCGGGTCAGCTGCCGCAGGCGCAGGGCGAGGATGTAGTCGGCCTGGACCTCGGACAGGTCGTAGATGGCCATGAGCCGTTCCCGGGCCGCTGCAACCTCATCGGAGGTGCGGATGATCTGGATGACCTCGTCGATGTCGAGGATCGCGATGAGCAGCCCCTCCACCAAGTGGAGCCGGTCCTGCTTCTTTCCCAGCCGGAAGGCCGTTCGACGGCGAACCACGTTGATCCGGTGCTCCACAAACACGCGCAGCAGTTCGACCAGGCCCAGCGTCTGCGGCTGGCCGTCCACAAGGCACACATTGTTGATGCCGAAGGACTCCTCCAACGGAGTGTAGCGGTACAGCTGGGCCATCACGGCGGCAGGGTTGAAGCCGTTCTTGATCTCAATGATCAACCGCAAGCCGTTCTTGCGGTCCGTCAGGTCAACAAAATCACTGACACCCACCAATTTCTTGCTGTTTATGGCGTCGGAGAGCTTGTCGCGCACCTTCTCCGGGCCCACCAGGTACGGCAGTTCGGTGACCACCAGGCCCACGCGGCGCGGGGTGATCTGCTCCACCGCCATCTTGGCCCGCGTCTTGAAGGAGCCGCGGCCCGTGGCGTAGGCATCGCGGATGCCCTGCAGACCCACGATCCGGCCGCCCGACGGCAGGTCAGGCCCCGGGATGAAGGCCATGAGGTCATCCAGGGTGGCGTCCGGATGGGCAATCAGGTGCTGCGCCCCGGCAATGACCTCGCCCAGGTTGTGCGGGGCCATGTTGGTGGCCATGCCCACCGCAATGCCGCTGGCGCCGTTGACTAGGAGGTTGGGGTAGGCGGCGGGCAGCACCGACGGCTGCGTCATCTGGTTGTCGTAGCTGGGGACAAAGTCCACCACGTCCTCGCCCAGGTTCCCTGTCAGTTCCAGGGCCGGTGCGGCCAGGCGGGCCTCGGTGTAGCGGGGGGCAGCGGGGCCGTCGTCGAGCGAGCCAAAGTTGCCGTGGCCGTCAATGAGCGGCAGGCGCAGCGTCCAGTCCTGGGCCATCCGCACCATGGTGTCGTAGATGGCCGTGTCGCCGTGCGGGTGCAGCTTGCCCATGACCTCGCCCACCACACGGGCACTCTTGACGTGGCCCTTTTCCGGGCGCAGGCCCATCTCGCTCATCATGTAGAGGATGCGCCGCTGCACCGGCTTGAGGCCGTCCCGGGCATCCGGAAGGGCCCGCGAATAAATCACCGAATAGGCGTATTCCAGGAACGAGCCTTCCATTTCACTGGACACATCGATCTCAACAATATTCTCGGTGAAGTCATCGTCGACAGGTGGTTGGCGCTTGGCCATGATGGCGGGGGTTCCTATTCTGTGCTGCGGGTCTAGCGTTCCGGCACGGAACCCGGCCGCGCGAAGACGTGGCCGGGAGCAAACTAGTCGGTACAGTGATTCTATGGTGAAGCCAGCGCCCGAACCCGTATATCCGGCACATTGGGAGGCCGACGTCGTCCTGCGAGACGGAAGCACGGGACACCTGCGCCCCATGACCCCCGCCGATGCCCCCGCCGTGCAGGCCTTCCACATGGCCCAGTCGCAGAACTCCATCTACCTACGTTTCTTCACCTACAAGTCCAGCCTGACGCCCAAGGAGCTGCGCCGCTTCACCGAACTGGACTACCGGGACCGCGTGGCATTTGTCATCACCCGCGGCGGCGACATCATCGGCATTGGCCGGTATGACCGCCTGGACGACCCGGCCGAGGCGGAGGTGGCGTTCAATGTCTCCGATGCCAACCAGGGCCGCGGACTGGGCTCCATCCTCCTGGAACACCTGGCCGCCGCCGCCCGGGAAAACGGCATTGGCCAATTCACGGCCGAGGTCCTGCCGGAAAACCGCAAGATGCTGCAGGTCTTTTCCGACGCCGGGTATGAGGTCCACCGGCATTTCGACGAAGGCGTGGTCTCGCTCGCCTTCGACATCGACCCCACCCAGAAGTCCCGCGCCGTCATGGAATCGCGCGAGCACCGTGCCGAGGCCCGCAGCGTGGCCGGGCTGGTGGCGCCGGCCTCCATTGCCGTGATTGGCGCCAGCCGGGCGTGGGGCAGCATCGGCCAGCAATTGCTGGAGCACGTGGTGGAGGGCGGCTTCACGGGGGCCGTGCACGCAGTCAACCAGGAGGCGCTGGAAGTTTCGGGCATGATGCCGTACGCCACCATTGCCGACGTGCCCGGCCCCGTGGACCTGGCCATCATCGCCGTCCCCTACGACCAGGTTGCCACGGTGGTGGAGCAGTGCGGAGCCGCCGGCGTCAAGGGGGTGGTGGTGGCCACGGCAGGATTCGCCGACGACGGCGTCCACGGCCTGGCGCTCCAGCGTGCACTGGTGCGCCAGGCGAGGGCAAACGGCATGCGGCTGGTGGGTCCGGCCTCCCTGGGGCTGGCCAACACTGACCCCGCCGTTTCGCTCAACGCCTCCATGGCGCCCGAACTTCCCCTGCGCGGCGGGCTGGGCATCTTCAGCCAGTCGGCCGCCCTGGGCGTGTCCCTGCATGCGTCGCTGAGCCGCAGGGACGTGGGCCTGTCCACCGTGCTGTCGGCCGGAAACCGGGCCGATGTTTCAGGCAATGACCTGATGCAGTTCTGGGAGGACGACCCCAACACCACAGCGTGCGGGCTGTACCTGGAGTCCATTGGCAACCCGCGCAAGTTCTCCCGGATTTCCCGCCGGCTGGCCCGCAGCAAGCCCGTCATTGTGGCGAAGTCGGACACCATGGGGCTGCAACTGCCGCCCGGCCACGCCGTCCGGACCACCCAGGCCCCTCCCGGGGCGCTGGACGCCATGCTCCGGCAGTCCGGCGTCATCCGCGTCAACACCATTGAACAGTTGACGGACGTCGCCCAGCTGGTCGTGGGGCTGCCGCTGCCCCGCGGCCCCCGGCTGGCCATTTTCAGCAATTCGCTGGCCCTGGGCAAGGTGGTGGCCGATGCCGCCGGGCATGAGGGGCTGGAGGTGGCCGCCGTCGTCGCCGACCTGGAACTGGACACGGGCCAGTCACGGGCCCTGCCGATGCTCCGCCGCACCGTGTCACAGGCCCTGGCGCGTCCCGACGTCGACCAGGCCATCGTCACCCTGCTCCCCGCCGCCGGCCTCACCGTGGACGCCATTGCGGCCACGCTCAAGGCCTGCTCCGACGACGCCGGCAAACCCGTGGTGGCAGTGTTTGCCGGCATCGTGGACCGGCGCATCGACGTCAACCGGCAGCTCGCGGGCGGCCTGCCCTCCTATTCCAGCCCCGGGACGGCCATTGCAGCCATGGCCGCAGTGGCCCGCTACGCAAAGTGGCGCACCCTGCAAAAGCCAAGCTTTGACCTGCCCGCGGGCGTGGACACCGACGCCGCCGGCCAGCTGCTGGAGCAGTGGCTGGCGGGGGTGGCCGGAGACGGCCTGGTGGAGCTGAGCCCGGCCCGCACACGTCAACTGCTGGCCCTGTACGGCATTGACGTCCTTGAATCCGTGCCGTTCACCACCGACGACGAAGCCGTGGCTGCCGCCGAACGCTTGGGCTGGCCGGTGGCCATCAAGACCCTCGAAGCGACGCTGAGGCACCGGCTGGACCTGGGTGGGGTGCGCATCAACATTGAAGACGCAGCATCACTGCGCCGCAACATCGGCCACATGCGCAAGCTGTTGGAGCCATACGGCAACGTCGGGCTGGAGGTCCAGAGCATGGCGGAGGTCGGCCAGTCCTGTACGCTGCGCGCCATTGAGGACCCGCTGCTGGGTCCGGTGGTTTCCTTCGGGCTGTCCGGGGACGCCGTCAACCTGCTTGACGACTGGGCGCACCGCATTCCGCCGCTGACCGTGGATGACGTGGCGGAGCTGGTGCGGGCGCCCCGGGCGGCCAAACGGCTGTTTGGCTATGCCGGCCTGCCCGCGGGCAACCTGCCCGCGCTGGAGGGGCTCATCGCCCGGGTGGCACTGATGAAGGACGAACATCCCGAGATCGCCTGGGTGGAGTTCAACCCCGTGCTGGTGGGTCCCGGAACCGTGACCGTGCTGGCCGTGAGGCTGCGCATCGGCAACGCCGCCCAGCGCACGGACAGTGCCCGGCGCGCCATGATTTCCTAGCCGGAGCGTGACGCCGGGCGCCCGGCGGTTCGCTTTAGCCACCGGCACAGTGCCAAAATGGGGGCATGAACAGCAACAGCTTCGGTCCGCCGGCACAGACCAAGGGCCGGGACCTGGAATCCGCACTGCAACGGGCGGGCTTCTATCCCCGGCTGGTGTCGGATGTGGTCAACGACGCCCTGGACGGCCAGGATTGCCTGGCACACCTGGTCCACGTGGAAACACATTTTGACCGCACGGAGGTCCACCGGCACATCACCGTCCTGGTCCTGACGGAGGAGATGCTGGTCATCACCCACGTGGACGACCAGCAATTGGACGACACCGGCGAGCAGGTGGTGGCCCAGGTGTCGACCGAGTCGGTGCCCGTGGGCCAGATCCGCTCAGTGGTCCTCAGCTACGTCTACGCCCAGCCGCAGGACTACAAGCCGTCCGACCCCGCCCGTGAACTTACCGTCTCCATCGCCTGGTCCGGCGGACAGCGTGTGGACCTGGGCCCGGCGTCGTGCGGGGACCCCAACTGCGACGCCGACCACGGCTACACCGGGACCATCGCCCAGGAGGACATTGCCCTGCGCATCAGTGCCGAGGCCGAGGGCCTGCAGGCCGTGGCGGACGCCAAGGCCTTCGCCCGGGCCCTGCGCACCGTCAACACCGGTGCCATCCCGCCTGCCCACGGCAGCCAGTCCCAAGGCCCCAAGTTCCCTGTCCTGGGCCAGCGCCTGGGCCGCAACCACTACCGGCGCTGACGGGGGTGGCACAGCCGCCGCTCCCGGCCGCCCCCGCCTACGGCAAGGCAAGCATCGCCGACCTCCTCACAAGCGCGGCTGCCGCCATGGGCGCCTCCGGGTTCAGCAATGTTCTGCGGCTCCCGGCCGCCCGGCGCATCTGCGTGGTGCTGGTGGACGGGCTCGGCAAGGCACTGCTGACCCAGCGTGCCGGGCATGCGCCATTCCTGCGCGGCGTCATGGCGGCCGACGGCGGCGGGGAGCACCCGCGGACCCTGCATGCCGCTTTTCCCAGCACCACGGCCACCTCGCTCACCAGCCTTGGCACGGGGCAGGTCCCCGGACAGCACGGCATGCTGGGCTACGACGTCCTGGACCCCGAACAGGACAAGGTGGTCAACCTGCTGGGCAACTGGGACGGAGGGGTCGACCCCCAGCGCTGGCAGCCGTTTCCCACGGTCTTTGAGCAGCTTGACGGCCGCATTCCCACCGCCACGGTGAGCCTGCCCAAGTTTGCGCAGTCGCCCATGACCCGGGCCGCCCTGCGGGGGACCACCTTCCTCGGCGCCACCTCGCCCCAGGCCCGCGTCCAAGTGGCGGCGGAGACCCTGGCTGCGCACCCCACCATGCTGCTGTACCTCTACTGGAGCGAACTGGACAAGGCCGGCCACGGGCATGGCGCCGACTCCGCAAGGTGGGAATCCCAGCTGGAGGAGCTCGACGCCGGGATGAAGCGCCTGGCCGCCACCGTCCCGCCCGACACGCTGATCCTGCTGACAGCAGACCACGGCATGGTTGACGTTCCGCGCCCGGCCCGGATCGACTACTCGCAGTACCCTGAGCTGGTGGACGGCGTCCGGCACACGGCAGGTGAGCCCCGCATGGTCCACCTGTACCTGGAGCCCGACGCCGGTCCCGGGGCCTGTGCACGGCTCGTCGCTGCCTGGCTGGAAAGGTTTGGGACGAAGGCGTGGGTGCTCACCAAGGATGAGGCCGTGGCCTCCGGCTACTTTGGCGAGGTGCGCGACGGCGCCTCGGGCCGCATTGGCGACATCCTGGTGCTGGCACGGGAGACCATCGCCTTTTACGACCTGCGCCGTGTGGGCCCGCACGCCATCGAGATGGTGGGCCAGCACGGTTCCATCACGAAGGCCGAGCGGGAAGTTCCGCTGCTCCGCATCCCCGTCACTGCGCGCAGCCCAAAGGGCTCCAAGCGGCGGTAAGGTTCACGAAGCCGCCGGGCGGTCAGTCGCCCTTGGTGCCGAACACGATCTCATCCCAGCTGGGGACGCTGGAGCGTTTGGGCTTGGCCGTGGCCTTGCGTTCGAGCCGTTCGGCCACTTCGCTGTCGGAAGGGGCGTCGTGGGCCTCGTCCTCCGACGCCGGGGATTTCCGGTCCGCACCGTGTCCAGCAGGCGTGTGCCGCAGCGACGGAGCGCCTGAAAGCGTAATTTCCCGGGTGTCGGTGCTCACCTCGCCCACGCCCACCAGCGGGGCGTCGTCGTGGTGGTGGAGGTTAGGGGCCAGGGAAAGGAACGGGATGGCCCGCAGCCGCTTTCGGCCATGTTGGGAAGCAGCCGGGGTATCGGCCTCCGCCGGCACATCCTCCGTGGCCGCCGGGTTGGCGCCCGGGTTGGTGGCCGCCGGCGCGGTCAAGGCAGCCTCGCCGCCGTCCGTCCCGTCCGTGTGTGCGTCGTCGTCGGCCTGCCCGCCGTCCGGACCGTCCTGGCCCCATGCCCCGCCTTCACGGGCGTGCGCTGCCGGGACTTGGGCGCCGAGCATGGCGGCAAGTTCGTCGTCGCCGTCTTCGTCCAGGCCCAGCCGCTGGCCGCGGCGGGTGCGCAGCATGTCGAGGAGCCCGTTGCCGGGGTACTCGTCCGCGGGGTCCCCGTCGGGGGCGTCGGTCTCCGCCGGAGTTTCGTCTGCGCCGTCCCCGGAGTCGCCGTCGGCCGCGTCAGTTTCAAAGTCAAAGGGCCGGTCCGCCACGGCACTGAGGCGGCGTTCGGGCACGGGCCCGTCCACGGGCTCCAGCTCGCTGAGCTGCTGGGCCCACCGGTTGGCATTGAAGAGCGACTTCCGTCCCGTGTGGAACGTCCACCGGGCAGGCGGCGGCTCACCAATGCTGCTGGCGGCCCACTCGGTACCCGGGGCAAAATCGGCCGTGACCGACCAGGAGCCGTCGTGCACCCGCCAGGCATCCCAGCGAAGCGTGGAAGTGTCAATGCCAAATGCGCCGAGCCTGTGGTTGACCATTTCATCCAGGGTCACGGCCTGGTCGCCAAAAACGGAGCGGAAGCCGTCAGTGTCCGCCGCGGCCACTTCCACCCGGCGGGCCAGCTGGGCTACATGCTCGCGTTCGGCCAGCACAGGGCCCTCATAGCGGCGGACCTGCTCCAGGGGCAGGCCCGAGTGTTCGGCCACGTCGGAGGCCGAGGCGCCGCCGCGGATCTGGGACTGGATTTCGCGCGGCGACAGCCGCGTTCCGGAGGAACCGTTCTGGGTCGGCCGGCGCGGGGACCTGGCAGTGGCCAGCCGAAGCGCCTCGTCAAGGGGCAGCAGGTAAATTTCCCCGCCGGTTCCACTGAGAAGCAGGTGTTCGCCGTCTTCATGCACACCCACCAAACGTAGATCCGCCATACAGCCCTCCAAAGTCATTTAGTGTCACTTCGAAACTTTGCCACCGAACGGCCGCAAATCCTACTACCGGGGCAGGCGTGGCGTGAATGGACCCGCCAAAAGTGGGGGACCGGCGCCGCTTGTACGCCTGCCGCGAACGCGGGCATATTTGCCCCCGTGGACCCGTTTCCAAGTCTAGGGTATTGGCAGTTGCCGTACGCCCTGCAGGGCCTTGCCGCTAGCCGGTGCACCTGGCACTGCACGCAGAAATGCACTGGAAAAGGAGATTGGTGGGAGTCGACATGGCAAGGGATTATGATGCGCCGCGCAGCAATGAGGAAGACAGCGCGGCCCGTGGCTTTGAAACCCTGGCGCCGCGCCCCGAGTCATCGACCGTGATCGACCTGGACGAGGTCGACCTGGCGGACAGCTATGAGTTGCCGGGCGGGGACCTGTCCGGGGAAGAATTGGCCGTGGAGGTGCTTCCGGCCCAGGCGGACGAGTTCACGTGTTCGTCCTGCTTCCTGGTGCGCCACCGCTCCCAGCTGGCCCGCCAGGACGGGGCGCTGATGTACTGCACGGACTGCGAAGGCTAGTCCTGGCGGTGTGCCCGGCTCCCCAGGGCGGCGGCGAGCCGCTCGGGGTTCCGGGATGACGCCAGCCAGTAAGGCGTCTTGTCGTTGGGGTCGGTGATCTCCACCTTGACCACCGGCTTGATCCAGCCGCGGATGCACAGGTAGGCCAGGCCGTTGAGCCGCGTGCCGCGCTGTTCGGTGGCGTCGTCGCCGTGGTACACAGACACTGCGCCGATGAACTCACGCTCAATGACGGCCCGGCCCACCTGCAAGGTGGTGGCGGTCACCTCGATCTTGGGCGTCGAGAGGATGAGCAGCGCCGTCTGCAGCACCAGCAGCCCCACAAAAGCGATAATGCCGGCCAGTTCGCTGATGGGAATGAAGATAAGGATGCCGGCGGCCGAAAGGCCCACAACAATGACCCACGCCCAGATGTTGGGCCACAATTTTTCGGTGTAGCTTGCTGCGGACAGGGGGGAGGCATTGAGAGCCTGCTCGGAAGACATGACCCAAGCTTTTCACCTTTTGGCCCGTTATTCACATTGGGTCCCCTGCCCGGGGGTGCCTTGGCCTCCGTCCGTTCGGGATAGAGTGTCTTCCTGTGACCAACCAGACTTTTGACAGCACGGCCGATGGCGGGCAGGCACCCACCGTGACGGTCCAGTTGCGCATGCTCGACGACGGCATCGAAGCCCCCAGCTACTCCCACCCCGGCGACGCAGGGGCGGACCTGCGCACCCGGATCGACGTGGTGCTTGGGCCGGGGGAGCGGGCCCTGGTGCCGACAGGCGTGTCGCTGGCGCTGCCCTTTGGATTTGTGGCCCTGGTCCACCCCCGCTCGGGGCTGGCCACCAAGCATGGGCTGACCATCGTGAACAGCCCGGGCACGGTGGATGCCGGCTACCGCGGGGAGGTTTCGGTCACCTTGCTCAATACGGATGCCCGCCATCCCATCGCCCTGTCCCGGGGCGATAGAATTGCACAACTGGTCATTCAACGCGTTGAACATGCAGCGTTTGACGTGGTGCAGGAATTGCCGGATTCGGTGCGCGGCACCGGCGGATTTGGTTCCACCGGCGGCTTTGGTACAGCCACGTCCTAAGGGCGCCACCCGGTCCGGCCGGCACCGGCTGGTCACCGGCCATTACTTACAAGGAGTTTCCACCCCATGGCTTTTGGGTTCGGCAAGAAGAACAAGAAGAACAGCGAGCAGGAGTCCGCCGCGGAAACGACCGCGGGCCAGGGCAAGGCAGGGGACGCCCTCGCACTGCCCCCGGACCCCTCGGACACGGCCTACGACCGCGGCATCCACGGCCCGCTCGACGCCGATGAAATCACAAACACCGACGGCTACGTTGACCTGGGCGCCCTCCTGATCACCCCCCGCGAAGGCCTGGCACTGCGCCTTGAAGTGGAGGAAAGCACCTCCCGCGTCATCGCCGTCACACTGGATTTGAACGGCTCCAGCCTGCAGCTGCAGGCCTTTGCCGCCTCCCGGTCCGAGAAGCTGTGGCGGGACATCCGCGAACAGATCGGCCTGTCGGTGGGGTCCCAGGGTGGCGAAATTGAAATTCTCGACGGCACCTTCGGCAAGGAAGTCCTCGCCAAGGTCCCGGCCCAGGCCAGCGATGGCAGCATGGGATTCCGTGTGGCCCGCTTCATCGGCATAGACGGCCCCCGCTGGTTCCTGCGCGGCGTTCTCGGCGGCGACGCGGCCGTGAGCAGGGAAGCGGCCCAAGAGCTGGAAGACCTGTTCCGCGGCGTGGTGGTGGTGCGCGGGGAGACCCCCCTGCCGCCCCGCGACCTGCTGGTGCTGCGCCTGCCCAAGGACGCCGTCACCAACCAGGAAGGGCAGCTTCCCGGCGACCATGCAACCCCCGCGCAAGGCGGGGAACCCTTCCGCCGCGGCCCGGAAATCACGGCGATCGGCTAGTCCCATGCCCACTCAGCCAGCAGGCTGGCCCACACCGATTGCCATCAATGAGCTGCCCCTGCGCGGCCGCGTGGTGTGCGCGGGCGTCATTGACGCAGTCACGATAGTGCCGGCGTCGGCCTCGCCGCAATACTCGGCCATCATCGCCGACCGGGAGTTCCACCGCGTCGCGAACGACGGCGGCAGCCACCGGCTCAGGCTGGTCTGGCTGGGGCGGCGCAGGGTTCCCGGCATGGTCGTGGGCACCCGGGTGCGGATCGAGGGCATGGTCTCCCTGCGGGACGGCCTGCCCACCATATACAACCCCCGCTATGAAATCATCGGAACCCAGGAGACGTAAGTTGACGCACAGCAGCCCCGGGGACGACGCCGGCAACAAGGCCGCACCCGACGCGGCCGGGACGGAGCAGCCCGGCGGATTCGCCGAGCTCGCCCAGGAGATGGCCGCCAAGTCGTCCCTGGTCCGGAAGGAAAACGGCCACATTGACCTGCTGGCAGCGGCAGGCGGCATTCGCGGCATCGCCGAAAGCGTGCTGCCGGGCCTGGTGTTCCTGGTGGTGTTCACCATGACCCGGGACCTGGCCGTGTCCCTGGTCGGCTCGGTGGCGGTGGCGGCCGTCTTCCTGGTGGCCCGGCTGGCCCAGCACACCCCGCTGACGCAGGCCCTGGCCGGCATTGCCGGCGTCGCGCTGTCTGCCTTTCTGGCCATGAAGACGGGCAAGGCGGAGAACTTTTACGCGGTGGGCTTTTACACGAACGCGGCCTACATCGTGGCCATGGTGGTCTCCATTGCCGTCCGGTGGCCCGTCCTGGGCCTGCTCTTTGGCTACGCCCGCAACGAGGGCGTGCGCTGGCGCCACAAGACCGAACGCCTCCGGGCCTACCGCGCGGCCACCTGGATCCTGGTGGGGGTCATGGCGGCCCGCCTGGCCGTCCAGCTGCCCTTATACTTCGCCGGCAATGTCGACGCCCTCGGCGCCATGCGCCTGATCATGGGCGTTCCGCTGTACGCCTTCGGCCTCTGGGTGGCCTGGCTCGTCAGCCGCCCCGTGAAGGACAGCTAGTCCGCTGACGACAACAGGGCGCGGAGCTCGTCCTCGGCCCCAATCGTGGAGACAAAGAACAGCTCGTCACCTGACTCCATGACGTCGTCGTTGCTGGGCGTAATGGGCGCCTCGTCCCGGAGGATGGCCACCAGCGTGGCGTCCTGCGGCCAGTCCACCTCGCCCACGGTCAAGCCGATGATGTGCGATTCGCCGGGCACCGTGAATTCCACCAGGGAGGCCACCCCTGTCTGCAATGTCAGCAGGCGCACCAGGTCGCCGATCTCCACCGCCTCCTCCACGAGGGCCGTCATGAGGCGCGGGGTGTTGACGGCCACGTCCACGCCCCAGGAATCGTCAAACATCCAGTCGTTCTTGGGGTTGTTGACCCGCCCCACGGTGCGCCCCACGCCGAATTCGGTCTTGGCCAGGAGGGACACCACCAGGTTGACCTTGTCATCGCCGGTGGCGGAAACAACCACGTCGGCTTCCTCCAGCCTGGCTTCGCGCAGCGTGCTGATTTCGCAGGCGTCGCCCACCAGCCAGCGTGCCCCGCGGAGCCCGCTCTTGCCGATCACTTCGGGCTTGGGGTCGATGAGCAGCAGTTCGTGGCCGTGGGCCAGCAACTCGCGGGCAATGGAACAGCCAACGCTGCCCGCCCCGACAATGACTACCAGCACGTTAGTTCTCCTTCAGTGGTGCGGCGGCCAGAATGCGGGCCACCTCGGCAGTATCGGTGCCCTGGATCATGGCATGGACCGTGTCGCCCTGCTGGTAGCTGGTGTCCGGGCCCGGCAGCATGCCTTCCCCAAAGCGGGTCAGGTAGGCCACGCGCAGCGGCGCGGCATGTTCCAGGGACACAATGTGATGGCCGATCCAGGCAGGGTTCAGGACCAGCTCCGTGAGGATCAACCGGCCCGACGGCTCACGGAAGTCGCCCTTGATGGCAGTCTCCGGCAGGATGCGGCGCAGTACCTGGTCGGCGCTCCAGCGCACCGCGGCCACGGTGGCAATTCCCAGGCGCTGGTAGATTTCGGCGCGGCCTGGATCGTAGATGCGGGCCACCACGTGTTCCACGTGGAAGGTTTCCCGGGCCACGCGGGTGGCCAGGATGTTGGAATTGTCGCCGCTGGAAACGGCCGCAAAGGCATAGGCGTTTTCAATGTCCGCCTGGCGCAGGGTTTCCCTGTCAAAGCCGACGCCGGTGATCTTGCGCCCGCCAAAACCGGTGCGCAGGCGCCGGAAGGCGCGCTCATCCTGGTCAATGATGGCCACCGAGTGGCCGGAGTCCTCCAGCGTGTGTGCCAGGGTGGCACCAACGCGCCCGCAGCCCATGATCACAAAGTGTGCCATTGATGCTCCTCGTTATGGGCACTGCAACACAGTGCGGCTACTAATCTGACGCCTCGGGTGCCTGCCGGTCAAGTTGGAAGAACCGGCCCGGCCCCTATATGGAAGTGTGTCACGTGATGTGCCGTCATGACTTTAGCCCCGCAAGGGACTAGCGTTACCCGCGTGCTGAATTTCTTCAACGCCATCAAGCGCGTTCTTGTGGGCAGGCCCTATCGCAACGACAGGCTTGCACACACCTTGCTGCCAAAACGCATTGCCCTGCCGGTGTTTGCCTCCGATGCATTGTCCTCCGTGGCGTACGCCCCGGACGAGATTCTGCTGACGCTGGCCCTGGCCGGGGCCGCCTCCGTGGCGCTGGCCCCGTGGGTGGGGCTCGCCGTCATGGTGGTGTTGCTCACAGTGGTTGCCTCCTACCGGCAAAACGTGCACGCGTACCCGTCCGGCGGCGGCGACTACGAGATTGCCAATGTCAACCTGGGCAAGAGCGCCGGCCTGACCGTCGCCTCGGCGCTCATGGTCGACTACGTCCTGACGGTGGCGGTGTCCATGTCCTCGGCCGCCAACTACCTGGCCACGGCGGTGCCCGGCTGGCACGGCACCCAGGCCGCGGTCGCCGTCGTCGGGGTCATTGTCCTGGCCCTCGTGAACCTGCGCGGCATTCGGGAGGCCGGCAGCGTCTTTGCCGTGCCCACCTACATTTTCATGTTCTGCATTTTCGCCATGACGGCCGTGGGGCTGTTCCAGTCCGCCACGGGCACACTGGGCCGGGCGCCGTCGGCGGGCTTTGAAATCATTCCGGAGGCGGCCTTCAACCAGGGCCTGGTGGGCCTGGGCGGGGCCTTCCTGCTGCTGCGCGCCTTCTCCTCCGGTGCCGCCGCACTGACCGGTGTGGAGGCCATCAGCAACGGGGTGCCGAACTTCCGCAAGCCCAAGAGCAAGAATGCAGCCACCACCTTGCTGCTGCTGGGCGGCATCGCGGCGGGCATGATGGCCGGGATCCTGTTCCTGGCCAATGCCACGGGCGTGCACATTGTGGGGGACCCGGCCACGGAATTCCTGGTGAACGGTGTGGCCCCGCCGGCCGACTACGTGCAAAACCCGTCCATCAGCCAAATTGCCGGCACGGTCTTTGGCATCGGCTCCATCCCGTTCTTCATCATTGTCGCCGCCACGGGCGTCATTCTGGTGTTTGCCTCCAACACGGCATTCAACGGCTTCCCCGTGCTGGCCTCCATCCTGGCCCGGGACGGCTACCTGCCGCGCCAGCTGCGCACCCGCGGGGACCGGCTGGCCTACAGCAACGGCGTGATCCTGCTCGCCGTCGGGGCCCTGGTGCTCATCATTTCCTTCAACGCCGACGTCACCAAGCTGATCCAGCTCTACATTGTGGGCGTGTTCATCTCCTTCACGGCCAGCCAGCTTGGCATGGTGCGGCACTGGACCCACGAATTGCGCACCGTCAAGGAAAAGGCGGTCCGCTTCCGCATGATGCGCTCCCGCGTGATCAACAGCATTGGCTTCACCATGACGCTGACGGTGCTGATCATTGTGCTCATCACCAAATTTGAGCAGGGTGCCTGGATTGCCCTGCTCGCCATGGCCGTGCTGTTTGCCATCATGTGGAGCATCCGCCAGCACTACGACAATGTCGCCAAGGAGCTGGCCGTGGACACCGATTCGGCCACCAGGGCCCTGCCCGCCCGCATCCACGCCGTGATCCTGGTCTCCCATGTGCGCAAGCCCGTGATGCGCGCCCTGGCCTTTGCCCGCGCGTCCCGGCCGTCCTCGCTGGAGGCCATCACGGTAGACCTGGACCCCGCCGAGACGGAACAGACAGTGGCGGATTGGGACCGGCTGGACATCCCGGTACCGTTGACTGTGTTGGCCAGTCCCTACCGGGAGACGCTGACACCGCTGATCAACCACATCAAGGCCATGCGGCGCGACTCGCCGCGCGACTTGATTGTGGTGTACATCCCGGAATACGTGGTGGGCAAATGGTGGGAGCAGCTGGTGCACAACCAGACCGCCCTGCGCATCAAGACGCGGCTGCATTTTGAACCCGGTGTTGTGGTGGCCAGCGTGCCATGGCAGCTGAAGTCGTCCACCGAAGCCAGGAAATACCAGGAATACCAGGAATAACTTTCATGAGCACTTCCCCCAGCGAGACCCCCGCCGCCCGCCTCACCGTCACGGTTGGCCCGGTGGCCCACGGCGGACACTGCGTGGCCCGGCACGACGGGCGCGTCATCTTTGTCCGCCACGCCATCCCCGGCGAAACCGTGGAGATTGCCCTGACCGAGCACGACGCCGACGCCAAGTTTTGGCGCGCAGACGTCACCCGGGTGCTTGAACCGCAGGCGACGAGGGTGGAGCACTTTTGGCCCGAGGCCGACGCGCTCCGGGCCGCGGCGCGCGGTGCCGTGCCGGTGGGCGGGGCCGAGTTTGGCCACATTTCCCGTCCCGGCCAGCTCTCCCTGAAAACCTCTGTGGTCAGGGAGCAGCTGGAGCGCCTGGGCGGGCTGTCCGCCGGGGCCATTGACGCCGTGTTTGGCGGCGTGGAGGATGTTGACGCCCCGGGCACGCCGGAGCAGCAGGCCGGGCTCGGCTGGCGCACGCGGGTGGCCTTTGCCGTCACGCCGGGCGGGAAGCTGGGCATGCACGCCCACCGCTCCCACGATGTGCTGGCGATCCGGGAGATGCCCCTGGCCGTCCCCGCCGTGAACGCCCTGCGCCTGTGGGAGCTGGACTTCACGGGGATCGAACGCGTTGAAGTGGCGGCCCCCGCCAACGGTTCGGCCGCCCTGGTGCTGCTGACCACGCGCGAGGGACTCAGCGAGAAGGCCGCAGGGCACGCGGTCACCCGGGTGGCCCGGGCCCTTGCCGGGCGCGAAGAGCCGCCGTCCGTGGCCCGCCTGAACCCTGAAAACGGCGGCATCACCATCGCCAGCGGCCGGGGCTGGGTCCGGGAAACCACGGCGGACCACGAGTTCAGGGTCACCGGCGACGGCTTCTGGCAGATCCACCGCAAGGCCCCGCAGGTCCTCACCGACACCGCCCTTGGCTTCCTGCTCGCCGGAGGGCACCTCGACGACGGCGCCAGTGTGGCAGACCTTTACGCCGGCGCCGGGCTGTTCACGGCGCCCCTCGCCGACGCCGTGGGCCCGGAGGGCAGCGTGCTGTCCGTGGAAGGCTCCCCGGGCACCAGCCGGGACGCGCGCAAGAACCTGCACGCTGCGACTCAGGTGGAGATAGTGCAGGGGCGGGTTGAACGGATCCTGGGCGCCCCTGCCCGCCCGGCGCGGTCCGCAGCCGGACAGCGGGGCCACTTCGACGCCGTCGTGCTTGACCCGCCCCGGGCCGGGGCCGGGAAGGCCGTGGTCAAGGCGCTGGTGGCAAGCAGCCCCTCGGCGATTGCCTACGTCTCCTGCGACCCGGCCGCCTTTGGGCGGGACGTGCAGTATTTCGCCAACGCCGGATGGCGGCTGGAGAAGCTGCGGGCCTTCGACCTGTACCCGCACACCCACCATGTGGAGACGGTGGCGCTGCTGGTGCCGGCTGGTGCCGGCGGGGACGTTCTTGGCCGGTAAAGGCCCCCGCACCGGGCCCGCCCGTGACCTCACACGCAGCAAGCCCCAAAGCACCGTCCTGGCCGAACGCCGCGACGAACACCGGCGGGCGGCACTGGCCCTGGCCCGGGACCGGCTCCTGCCGGTGGACGCGGGGGAGCTGGCGCGCACCGGGCTGACTGCCGCCCAGGTCCGGGAGCGGGTGGCCGCGGAGCTGACGAATGCCGTGCCGCACGAGAGCAGCCGCAGCATGTGGGCCATTGTCCGCTCCAATGTCTTCACCCTGTTCAACGCCGTGCTGGGCAGCGCCCTGGTGCTGGTGCTGCTGGTGGGGGACCCGCGCGACGCCCTGTTCGGCTTCATCGTGCTGGCCAACGCAGCCATCGGGGTGGTGCAGGAATACCGCGCCAAGCGCACCCTGGACAAGCTTGCCGTGCTCCACGCGCCGCGCGCGCTGGTGCTCAGGGACGGGGCGGAGCAGCAAATCGCCGTGGCGGGGGTGCTCCACGATGACGTGCTGCTGCTGCGCACGGGCGACCAAATCCCGGCCGACGCGGTGGTGCTCAGCGCCGAGTCCCTGGAAGTGGATGAATCCCTGCTGACGGGGGAGTCGGATCCTGTCACCAAGGCAGCCGGGGATACGGCGCTGTCTGGCTCCTCGGTGGTGGCCGGGCACGGCGCCGCCCGGGTGCACCGGGTGGGGCCGGACTCCTATGCCAGCGCCCTGACGGCCGAGGCCCGGCGGTTCTCCCTGGTCAACTCGGAGATCCGCAACGCCATCAACCGCATCATCCTGTACATCACGTGGGCGCTGGTCCCCATCATTGTGCTGGTGGTCAACGGCCAAATGAGCGCGCATGGGGGCTGGGCCGAATCCATCGCCTCCGGCAAGTGGCGCGTGGCCGTGGTCAGTGCGGTGGCCAGCATTGTCGCCATGATTCCCGAAGGCCTGGTGCTGCTGACCAGCATCTCCTTTGGACTTGCCGCGATGTCGCTGGCGCGCCGCCAGGTGCTGGTGCAGGAACTGCCTGCCGTGGAGGGCCTGGCCCGCGTGGACATGGTCTGCCTGGACAAGACCGGGACGCTCACCGAGGGCCGGATGGAACTGGCCGCCGTCACCGTGCTGCAGGCCGTCCCCGGCTGGGAGGCCGCCCTGGCGTGGTCGGCCGCCCACCCCAACGCCAATGCCACCGCCGCCGCGCTGGCTGACCGTTTCACCGTGTCTCCGGTGCAGCCCCCGCTGGACGTGGTCCCGTTCAGCAGCGCGCGCAAGTACAGCGCCGTCACCTTTGGGCCGGCGGCGGCCGGGACCTGGGTCCTCGGGGCACCCGAAGTGGTGCTGGCAGGCTCCGGCAATGCAGGGGTGGCAAGAGCGGGGGTGGCAGCTGCCGGCGTGGCAGCGGCCCTGGCATCCGCGCATGAGGCGGCCGGCCGCGGACTGCGCGCCGTGGTGCTGGCGCACCGGCCGGCGTCGGGCCTGAAAACAGCTGCACCCGCCTCGGCGGGGAACCTGGGCGCATTTTCCCTGGCGGGGCTCGAGCCCGTGGCGCTGCTGGCATTCCGGGAAAAGGTGCGCCCGGACGCGGCTGCCACCCTGGCCTACTTTCGCGAGCAGGGGGTGTCGCTGAAGATCATCTCCGGCGACAACCCCCGCACCGTGGCGGCAGTGGCCCGCGACGTGGGATTTGACTTTGAGGGCGACGGCTATGACGCGCGCAACCTTCCGGAAGGGCTCGGGGAACTGGCGGATGAACTAGCCGGCGTCAGCGTGCTGGGCAGGGTCACCCCGGAGCAGAAGAAGTCCATTGTGCTGGCCCTGCAGCAGCGCGGTCACGTGGTGGCCATGACGGGCGACGGCGTCAATGACGCCCTGGCCCTCAAGCACGCGGACATTGGCATCGCCATGGGTTCGGGCTCCGCAGCAACCAAGGCCGTCTCGCGGCTGGTCCTGCTGGACGGCCAGTTCTCGCACCTGCCATCGGTGGTTGCCGAGGGGCGCAGGGTCATCGCCAACGTGGAGCGGGTGGCGAACCTGTTCCTGAGCAAGACGGCCTACGCCATCATCATCTCCATCGCGATCGGCGTGCTGCTGTGGCGGTACCCCTTCCTGCCCCGCCAGCTGTCCATTGTCAGCTCCATGACCATCGGCATCCCGGCGTTCTTTCTGGCGCTGCTGCCCAACGCCCGCCGGTACCAGCCGGGGTTCCTGCGCCGCGCGCTGATGTTCTCCATTCCGGCCGGCACCATTGTGGCTGCCTGCATCATGGGCGTCTATTCCTTCGCCCGCGCATTCCCCGACCCGCGGCTGTCCGCGGATGCCGCCATCACCACGGCACAAACGGCCGCCACCATGACGGTGCTGCTGGTGGCGCTGTGGGTGCTTGGCGCCCTGGCCCGCCCCCTGGACTTTTGGCGGGCCCTGCTGGTTGCCGCCATGGCGGGAGGGCTGGTGCTGGTCATGGTGGTGCCGTTCGCCCGCACTTTCTTTGCCCTCGACATCCCCTCAGGGGCCCTGTTAGCGGTTACGATTGGCGTGACTGCGGCGGGTTGCCTGGCCGTTGAATTGCTGTACCGGTACCTGTTGGCGCGCGGTGCGGTGTCCAAACGTGAGTAAGGCATGCCTAACTGGCACCCCGGGTCCCACGTGACAAAGATGAAAGTAGTGGCGAGAGGAGTCCATCAATGACAAATGTGGACAGTTTCGGATCCAAAGGCGTACTCAATGTTGCCGGAACCGAATACGAGATTTTCCGGCTGAACTCGGTTGAAGGCGCTAAGAGCCTTCCGTTCAGCCTCAAGGTATTGCTGGAGAACCTCCTGCGCACCGAAGATGGTGCCAATATCACCGCCGATCACGTCCGTGCGTTGGCCGCCTGGGACCCCAATGCGGAGCCCAACACAGAAATTCAGTTCACGCCCGGCCGCGTCATCATGCAGGACTTCACGGGAGTTCCCTGCATCGTGGACCTGGCCACCATGCGCGAGGCAGTCAAGGACCTCGGCGGGGACCCCACCCGGGTCAACCCGCTGGCGCCTGCCGAGATGGTCATTGACCACTCCGTCCAGATTGACGTTTTTGGAAACTCCGGCGCCATCGAGCGCAACATGGAAATTGAATACCAGCGCAACGGCGAACGCTACCAGTTCCTGCGCTGGGGCCAGGGCGCCTTTGAGGACTTCAAGGTTGTCCCCCCGGGCATGGGCATTGTCCACCAGGTGAACATTGAGTACCTGGCCCGGACCATCATGACCCGCACGGTGGACGGCGTGCTGCGCGCCTACCCCGACACCCTGGTTGGCACCGACTCCCACACCACCATGGTCAACGGCCTGGGCGTGCTGGGTTGGGGCGTGGGCGGCATCGAGGCCGAGGCCGCCATGCTGGGCCAGCCCGTGTCCATGCTCATTCCGCGCGTGGTCGGCTTCAAGCTGACCGGCTCGATCCCGGCCGGGGCCACCGCCACCGACGTGGTGCTGACCATCACCGAGCAGCTGCGCAAGCACGGCGTCGTCGGCAAGTTCGTGGAGTTCTACGGCGAGGGCGTTGCGGCCGTGCCGCTGGCCAACCGCGCCACCATCGGCAACATGAGCCCGGAGTTTGGCTCCACGGCCGCCATGTTCCCCATCGACGACGTCACCCTCGACTACCTGCGCCTCACCGGCCGCAGCGACGAGCAGGTGGCACTCGTGGAGGCGTACGCCAAGGAACAGGGCCTCTGGCACGATCCTTCGGTGGACATCACGTTCTCCGAGTACCTGGAACTGGACCTCTCCACCGTGGTCCCGTCCATCTCCGGACCGAAGCGCCCGCAGGACCGCATCGAGCTGAGCAACTCCAAGGCCCAGTTCCGCTCCGACCTGCTGAACTACGTTGCCACGGATGCAAACGCCGAGGGCAACACCGTGGACGAGTCACTGGAGGAGTCGTTCCCGGCCTCCGACGCCCCGTCATTCACGCACCCGGACACGCACCAGCACGACGTCGTCCGCCAGGTGGTCTCCGCTGCCGCGGGCGCCAACGGCCGCCCGTCCGCCCCGATCCATGTGAAGAACGAATCCGGCGTCGAGTTTGAACTCGACCATGGTGCCGTCTCCATCGCCTCGATCACCTCCTGCACCAACACCTCCAACCCCTCGGTGATGCTGGCCGCGGCGGTGCTGGCCCGCAATGCCGTCAACAAGGGCCTGGTGTCCAAGCCCTGGGTCAAGACCTCCGTGGCACCGGGCTCGAAGGTCGTCACCGACTACTACGAAAAGTCGGGCCTGGTTCCGTACCTGGAGAAGCTGGGCTTCTACACGGTGGGCTACGGCTGCACCACCTGCATCGGCAACTCCGGCCCGCTGGATACCGAAATCTCCGCAGCCATTGCCGAAAACGACCTCTCCGTCACGGCAGTCCTCTCGGGCAACCGGAACTTTGAGGGCCGCATCAACCCGGACGTCAAGATGAACTACCTGGCCTCCCCGCCACTGGTCATCGCCTACGCCCTGGCCGGCAGCATGGACTTCGACTTCAACGCCGACGCCCTGGGCCAGGACGCCGACGGCAAGGACGTGTTCCTGGCGGACATCTGGCCGAACCCCGTGGAAGTCCAGGAAGTCATGGACGCCTCGATCGACCGTGAGATGTTCACCAGCTCCTACGCCACGATCTTCGACGGCGACGACCGCTGGAAGTCGCTCTCCACCCCGGAGGGCAACATCTTCGAGTGGGACCCCAAGTCCACGTACGTGCGCAAGCCTCCGTACTTTGATGGCATGAAGGCACAGGCCGATCCCGTCGAGGACATCGCCGGCGCCCGCGTGCTGCTCAAGCTGGGCGATTCGGTCACCACCGACCACATCAGCCCTGCTGGTTCCTTCAAGTCGGACACCCCGGCCGGAAAATACCTGCTGGAAAACGGCGTGGAGCGCAAGGACTTCAACTCCTACGGCTCACGCCGCGGAAACCACGAGGTCATGATTCGCGGAACGTTCGCGAACATCCGCATCCGCAACCAGCTCCTGGACAACGTGGAGGGCGGCTACACCCGCGACTTCACGGTTGAGGGTGGCCCGCAGGCATTTGTCTACGACGCATCCGTCAACTACCAGGCTGCCGGCACCCCGCTGGTGGTCCTGGCAGGCAAGGAGTACGGTTCCGGCTCGTCCCGCGACTGGGCGGCCAAGGGCACCGCGCTGCTGGGCGTCAAGGCAGTCGTCGCCGAGAGCTACGAGCGCATCCACCGCTCCAACCTCATCGGCATGGGCGTGCTGCCGCTGCAGTACCCTGCCGGGCAGAACGCCGGGTCGCTGGGCCTGACGGGAACCGAAACGTTCTCCGTGGAAGGCGTGACCGAACTCAACAACGGCACCACGCCGAAAACACTGAAGGTCACGGCCACCGCGGACGACGGCAAGACCACCAGCTTCGACGCCGACCTGCGCATCGACACGCCAGGTGAAGCCGACTACTACCGCCACGGCGGCATTCTGCAGTACGTGCTGCGCCAGATCGCAGCCAGCAAGTAGCAGGCAGCAGCCCCCGCAGGGGCGGGCAGCCGGGAAACCGGGTGCCCGCCCCTGCGGTGTTAACGCCCTTCCCTGTCCGGCGGTGGCGGCGGGACGCGATATTGTTAGACGTTGACAGTGCACCCAGGGAGGTACTTATGGGACTTTTGGAAACGATCAAGCATCCGCGGGACCTGAGCAAGCTCAGCGACGCACAAATGGACGCCCTGGCCCAGGAAATCCGGGCCTTTTTGATCAGCAACGTGTCCCAGACCGGCGGCCACCTGGGACCGAACCTGGGCGTGGTGGAGCTGACCTTGGCCATCCACCGCGTCTTTGACTCGCCGCGCGACAGCGTGGTCTTCGACACGGGGCACCAGTCCTATGTCCACAAGCTGCTCACCGGGCGGCAGGATTTTTCCACGCTCCGCCAGCAGGGCGGCCTGTCCGGCTACCCCGACCGCGGCGAATCCGTCCATGACATTGTTGAAAGCTCCCATGCCTCGTCGTCCCTGTCCTGGGCCGACGGTATTTCACGGGCCCGCACCATCAATGGCGAGACGGACCGGTACGTGGTGGCCGTCATCGGCGACGGCGCCCTGACCGGCGGCATGACCTGGGAGGCACTGAATAACATTGCGGCCGACAAGGACCGCAAGGTGGTCATTGTGGTCAATGACAACGGGAGGTCCTACGCGCCCACGGTTGGCGGGCTGGCCGACTACCTGGCGTCCCTGCGCCCCGCGATCGACCACGTCCGCACCCACCGGAAATACGAAGCATCCATGTCCTGGGCCAAAAAGCGCCTGCAGGACGGCAACTCGGCGGGCCAGTTTGTCTACAAGGGGCTGCATGCGGCCAAAAAGGGCATCAAGGACTGGTGGGCCCCGCAGGGCCTCTTTGACGACCTCGGCCTGAAGTACGTGGGCCCCGTGGACGGCCATGACGAGAAGGCCATGGAAGCGGCCCTGAGCACCGCCAAAAATTATGGCGGCCCCGTCATCGTCCACGCCTTTACGCAAAAGGGCAGGGGCTACGCGCCTGCCCGCGCCCACCAGGCCGACCAGTTCCACGCCGTCGGCATCATCGACCCCGCCACCGGGATCGCCGTGGAAACGCCCAGCGGCAAGTCCTGGACGGGCGTTTTCGGTGAGGAAATTGCGCAGATTGCCGATGAGCGCGACGACATCGTGGGCATCACCGGTGCCATGCTGATCCCCGTGGGGCTGCAAAAATTCGCCGACAGGCACCCGGACCGGGTCATCGACGTCGGCATTGCCGAACAGCACGCCATGACCATGGCGGCGGGCCTGGCCTTTGGCGGGCTGCACCCCGTGGTTGCCATGTACGCCACGTTCCTCAACAGGGCCTTTGACCAGCTCCTCATGGACGTGGCCCTCCACCAGGCCGGCGTCACGGTGGTCCTGGACCGGGCCGGGGTGACCGGGCCCGACGGCGCCAGCCACCACGGCATGTGGGACCTGTCCATGCTGCAAATTGTGCCGGGCCTGCACCTGGCCGCCCCGCGAGACGCCGTCAGGCTGCGCGAGGAGCTGCGGGAGGCCGTTGCCATCTCGGACGCCCCCAGCGTACTGCGGTATTCGAAGGGCAAGGTGGGCCCCGAGGTCAAGGCCCTGGAGCGTCTTTCCGACGGCGTTGACATCCTGGCCCGCACCTCCCATGACATGCCCGGAACCGGTTCCGACCCGGAAACGGACGTGCTGATCGTCAGCGTGGGCGCCATGAGCGAACTTGCCCTCGACGTCGCCGGCAGGGTCGGCGCACAGGGAATCACGTCCACCGTGGTGGACCCGCGCTGGGTGCTGCCCGTGCCGCGTTCGCTCATTGCCCTGGCTTCCCGGCACCGGATTGTCATTGTCATCGAGGACGGCGTGCGGGCCGGCGGCGTGGGCTCGAGAATCCGCCAGGAACTGCGCGGGGCGGGCGTGGACACTGCCCTGAACGAGGTGGGCCTGCCCGTCGAATTCCTCGACCACGGCACCCGCGCCGAGGTGCTGGAGCGGGTCGGCCTGACCGCCCAGCGCGTGGCCCAGGACGTGGTGGACCAGGTGCTGGGCACCAAGGTTCCCTTTGCCCGGCCGCTGCCCGGAACCGCAACGCCCCGCACCGGCCAGCTGCCCATCCTGTGACCGCACCGGACCAGGGGGACACGCCCCGTCCCGGCGACCTCGTGGTGGCCCGCAACCGCAAGTTCAACGGCTTTGCCCACTGGGTGGTGCCGGGGCGCTACCTGGGCTCCGACAGCAACGGGCATTGGGTGTTCCAGGGCACGGGCGAGTTCATCTCCCGGCCCGGGGCCGCCCTCTACACGGCCTCCGACGCCGTCCTGCTGATCCCGCACCAGGGGGACTGGGTCGCCACGTTCTACGACGGCGCCCACCCGGACGGCGTCGAGCTGTACATCGACCTGGCCACGGAGCCGTCCTGGCGGCGCATCCGGCCCGGCGTGGTGGAGTTCCACCTGGTCGACATGGACCTGGACGTCATCCGCACCAGGGACCGCGGCGTATATGTTGACGACGAGGACGAGTTCGCCCGGCACCGCCTGGAAATGAATTATCCGCCCGCCCTGTGCTCCCGCATGGAGGCGGCCTGCGCCAGCCTGGCGGCTGCGGTTGCAGACCGCCAGGCACCCTTTGACGGCCGAGACTCGGCCTGGTTCACCTTAGGAAGGACACTCCCATGAGCGGGACCGATCCCAACATTGTCCGCATGTACAAGACGGACGACGCCGGCGCCCTGGTTTTCCGGGAGGCCTGGGTTGAGGCGGGGGAGGCCGACGGCGACGCCTCCTGGTTTGTGGTCAACCACGGCGCCGTGGGGCACCAAAGCACGTCCAAGGATGCCGAGGTGGACACTGTTGAGGAGGCACTGGGCATGCTTGCCGCCTTCACCGAACAATGCCACGCCGACGGCTACGCCGAGCTTTCGCGCGCGGAGCAGTTCACCGTGGTGGCCCAATTTGCCCTGAAGAATGCCAAGGCCGGCGAGCGGGACAAGTACCTGGAAGAGAAGGCCCGCGAGGCGCTCACGGCGCACCTGGCCTGGCGCGGCAGCGGCGTGGTGGAAAAGAGCGAGTTTGTGGCCGGGCCCCATTCCACCGGCAAGCTGAACATCTACATCCTGGCCCCGGAACCGGCCCGGGCCGTGGCCAACGTCAAGACCTGCATCCGCGAGGAAAAGCTTGACTTTACAAAATTGAGCATCGGCGTGGCCCCGGCCGGGGACCTCTCCGCCATCAAGGCCCGGCACTCGCCCACGGGCGGCACTGCCTTCTCCCTCTAGGCGGCGGATTCGATGCAGCGGATTCGATAGTGTGGAAGCATGACTGACTTTCGCCAAGTGGGCAATTCCGGACTGACCGTTTCAACCGTGGGGCTGGGGTGCAACAACCTGGGCCGCGTTGGATCGGCGACACAAACGCAGGAGGGGAGCAACGCCGTCGTGCATGCGGCGCTGGAAGCCGGCATCACGCTCTTTGACGTCGCGGACATGTACGGAGGCTTCCCCGGCCAAAGCGAAGCCATGCTGGCCAAGGCGCTGGGCGGGGAGCGGGAGAACGTGGTGGTGGCCACCAAGTTCGGGCTCGACGCCGAAGGCGCCAACGGCGTGGACTGGGGCCGGCGCGGCTCCCGGAAGTACATCATGCAGGCCGTGGAGGCCTCCCTGCGGCGCCTGGACACCGACTACATCGACTTGTACTACTACCACTCCCCGGACGGCTACACGCCCCTTGCAGAGACGCTGGCGGCCATGGATGAGCTGGTCACCGCGGGCAAGGTGCGCTACCTTGGCCACTCCAACATGGCGGGCTGGCAGATTGCGGAAGCGGAATTCACGGCCAGGATGTCCGGCGGGAACCGCTGCGTCGCCAGCCAAAACCACTACAACCTGCTGGACCGCCGCGCCGAACTTGAAGTCACGCCGGCCGCGGAGGCCTACGGCCTGGGCGTCATGCCGTACTACCCGCTGGCGAACGGGCTGCTGACCGGCAAGTACAGTTCAGGCAAGGCGCCCGAGGGCAGCCGGCTGACGTACACCCGCGGACACATGCTGGCCGGGGCGGACCTGGCCCAGCTGGCTGCCTTTGGCGACTTTGCCGCGGCCCGGGGCCTGAGCGAGGTCCAGGTGGCCTTTTCCTGGCTCGCCGCCCAGCCGTCGGTGGCCAGTATCATCGCAGGGGCCACCCGGCCGGAGCAGGTGCGCGAGAATGCCCAGGCGGCCTCCTGGAAGCCCTCGGCAGCCGAGCTGGCCGAGCTGGACACCATTTTCCCCAAGAACCCCCGGGTGGCACTCTTCTAGGCGGCGCCGGGGTGCGGCGCCAGGGTCCGGCGCCAGGGCGGCGCCGGACTTAGTGGGCAGCCACACTCAGCGCGGCAGGATCCTTTGGAACAGCACATGGTCCTGCCACGTGCCGTTGATCAACAAGTACGTCTCCGCGGTCCCAATGGCCGTGAAGCCGCAGCGCCGGAGCACCGTCTGGGAGCCAATGTTGTGCGCCAGCGTGCCGGCCTGGATCCGGTGCAGCCCCAGCTCGCGCTCCGCATGGGCGCACACAAACTGTGCCGCCGCCGTGGCCAGTCCGCGCCCCTGGAAATCCTCGGCGACCCAGTAGCCCAGGTGCCCGTTCTGGAAGGCGCCGCGCACAATGTCAGTGAGTGAGATGCGCCCCACCACCCGCTGGCCGTCCACCAACAGCCAAAAGGCGCCCCGGCCGGCGGCCTCTTCGGCCAGCGCGCCGTCCAGAGAAGTGCGCTGCCCCTCGGCGGTGTAGTGGCTTTCGTCCCGGATGGGTTCCCACGGCTGCAGGAATGCGCGGTTGAGCACGTAGGCGTCCGCGAGTGCCTGGGCATCGACCGCGCGCACGGGCCGGATCGTGACGTTGCCCGGCAACAGGGCTGCCCTGGCGGATTCAGACACTGACGGTGATCCACTCGCCGTCAATCGCGGCCGCGTAGCGGGGCAGGGCCTGTTTTGCCGGTCCCGTGATGACGGTTCCGTCCGCGCCCTTGAACACGGAGCCGTGGCAAGGGCACTTGAAGTCCGCCCCGCTCGGGGCGACCTCGCAGCCGGCATGCGTGCACACGTCGGAGTAGGCGTACACCTTGTCCTGGGCTGCACGGAAGATCACAATGTTGACGTTGTTGGCCTTGCCCTGTGCCGTGGACCCCACGGGCACGTCGGAGAGTTTGCCCACCCGGACGGGGGTTCCAGTGGTCGGGATGGTGCCGGGAGTGGAACCTTGGCTGGGGCCAGCCGACACAGCGGGCACGCACCCCGCCAGGGCCAGCGCGCAGGCACCGCCCGCGGCGACGGTGGACGAACGCAAAACGGCGCGGCGGGAGGGAGGTGGTGAGGTCATGGGCCCATTGTTCCAGCCAATGCTGGGTGAAAGCCAAATGCCGCACGACGGCGGCTGCGCACCCCGGGTGGGCCGCCGCCGTCGTGCGGTGGAGCAGGCTTAGGCCGGGTGGAAGTGCCTGCCGTTGACCCGTTCGGAAGCCCCCACCCGGTCCAGGTACGGCGTGATGCCGCCCAGGTGCATGGGCCAGCCGGCGCCGAGGATCATGCAGAGGTCGATGTCCTCCGGCCCGGCCACCACGCCTTCGGCCAGCATCAGCCCGATCTCCTCGGCCAGCGCGTCCTGGGTCCGGCGCAGCAGTTCTTCCGCGGTGGCAGGACTGCTGCCGAAGCTCAGCAGGGCGAGGGTCTCTTCGGGGATGTGCCGGGTGCCGTCCTCCGAAAGCTCCCACAAGCCCTTTTTGCCGCAGTCGATCAGAGCCTGGATGTTCGCGGAGACGGCAATGCGGTCCCCGAACGCGGCGTGCATTGACTCGGTGACGTGTTGGGCCACCGGCAGGCCCACCATGGCCAGCAGCGTGAACGGCGTCATGGGCAGGCCCATGGGCCGCAGCGCATTGTCCGCAGTGTGCGCGTCGGTGCCCTCATCGAAGGCCTTGGACACCTCGGCCATGAGGCGCAGCAGCACCCGGTTCACCACGAAAGCGGCTGCATCCTTGACCAGCACTGCCGTCTTGCGCAGGGCCTTGGCGGTGGCGAACGCGGTGGCCAGCACGGCGTCGTCGGTCTTGGGGGCCCGGACAATCTCCAGCAGCGGCATGAGCGCCACCGGGTTGAAGAAGTGGAAGCCCACCACGCGTTCGGGGTGCAGGAGGTCCGCCGCCATGGCCGTGACGGACAGCGAGGAGGTGTTGGTGGCCAGGATGCACTCCGGCGAGACGATGGCCTCCACCTCGGCGAAGACAGCCTTCTTCACATTCAGCTCTTCAAACACGGCTTCGATGACAAAGTCGGCGTCCGCAAAGGCTTCCTTGGAGACCGAGCCCGTGACCAGAGCCTTGGTCCGGTTTGCGGCGTCCTGGCTGATCCGCCCCTTGGCCAGCAGCTTCTCCACCTCGCCGTGCACGTACGCAACACCCTTGTCCACCCGCGCCTGGTCGATGTCCGTCATGACCACGGGCACCTTGAGCTGGCGGGCGAATAGCAGGGCAAACTGGCCCGCCATGAGCCCGGCGCCCACCACCCCCACCTTTGTGACGGGCCGGGCCAGCTTGGCATCGGGCGCCCCGGCCGGCCGCTTGCCGCGTTTCTGCACCAGGTCCAGGAACGCGTACACGGTGTCCTTGAACTGCGGTGTCAGCATCAACTCCGCGAGGGCCTCGTTTTCGGCGTCAAAGGACTCCTCCTTGGTCCAGTTCCTGCCCTTTTCCAGCAGTTCAATCACCTTCGCCGGCGCCGGGGCGGCGTTGGAGGTCTTGGCCTCCACAAACTTCTTGGCACGCTCGACGGCGGCATCCCAAGCTGTGCTGTTTTCCTCGCTGACGGGTTCGGGGACGGCGTTGGGGCGGCCGGGCGTTTCGGTGCCGGCCAGCACGCGGGCCGCCCAGGCAACGGACTGCTCCAGGAAGTCGGCGGGTTCAAAGAGGGCGTCGGCAATGCCCAGCTTGAAGGCTGCGGCGCCGCTGAGCGTGCGGTTGTTGGAAAGGGCGTTTTCGATCATGACCTGGACGGCGTTGGCCGGGCCGATCAGGCGCGGCAGCAGGTAGACGCCGCCCCAGCCGGGCACCAGGCCCAGGAAGGCCTCGGGCAGGGCCAGGGCGCCCGCGCCAGTGGACACGGTGCGATAGTTGGCGTTGAGTGCAATCTCCAGCCCGCCGCCCAGGGCCAGGCCGTTGATGAACACAAAGCTGGGCACGCCCAGCTCGTTCAGGGTCGAATAGACGTCGTGGCCCAGCCGGGCCATGTGCAGCCCGGCCTCCCGGTCCTTGAGGCCCTTGACGGCGGACAGGTCGGCGCCCGCCGCCAGGAAGTACGGCTTGCCGATGACGGCGACGCCCTTGATTTCCCCGCGGGCGGCCCGTCCACGCTGGGTTTCCAGCACCGTGCCGAATTCCACCAGGGTGTTCGGCCCCAGGGTGTTGGGGCGCCGGTGGTCCAGGCCGTTGTCGAGGGTGATTAGGGCCAGGGTGCCGGCACTCGGTGCGCCATCCACCCCCGGCAGGGCGATGTCCTGGACGTAGGAGTGTGTCACCACCTCGTCGGGAAACAGGGCGGTGAGCTGGCCGTAATCCTGGGCGCTCATGCTGCGCTCCCTTCGGTGGTTGAGCTTGTCGAAACCGCTGGGGCTTCGGTGGGGGTGAAGTGCGGGTTTTCCCAAATGACGGCCGCGCCCATGCCCAGGCCGATGCACATGGCGGTCAGGCCGTAGTGCACCGAGGGGTCTTCGGCGAACTGGCGGGCCAGCTGGTTCATGAGGCGCACGCCGGAGGAGGCCAGCGGGTGGCCCACGGCGATCGCGCCGCCGTAGCGGTTGAGCCGGGGGTCGGCGTCGTCCAGGCCAAAGTGGTCCAGGAAGCTGAGCACCTGGACGGCAAAGGCCTCGTTGATTTCAAACAGGCCGATGTCGTCAATCGTGAGCCCGGCCAGGCGCAGGGCCTTTTCGGTGGCCGGGACCGGGCCGATTCCCATGACTTCAGGCTCGACGCCGGCAAATGCGTAGGTGACCAGGCGCATTTTGACTGGCAGGCCCAGTTCCTGCGCAGCCTCGGCCGAGGCCAGGATGGCGGCCGTGGCGCCGTCGTTCAGGCCCGCGGCGTTGCCTGCCGTGACCCGGCCGTGGGCCCGGAACGGGGTGCGGAGGGCGGCGAGGTCCTCCAGGGTGGTGCCGGGACGGGGCGGCTCATCAACCGTTTGGACCGTCCAGCCCTGTTCGGCCTTGAGCGTGGCGACGGGCACCAGGTCCGGCTGGATCTGCCCGTTGGCGCTGGCCGCCGCAAACTTGGCCTGGCTGGCCACGGCATAGGCGTCCGCGCGTTCCTTGGTGATGGCAGGAAAGCGGTCGTGCAGGTTCTCGGCCGTGTTGCCCATGTTCAGGGCAGCGGGGTCCACCAGCCGCTCGGCGAGGAAGCGCGGGTTGGGATCGGCCCCAGCGCCCATGGGGTGGTGGCCCATGTGCTCCACGCCGCCGGCAATGACCACGTCGTAGGCGCCGAAGCCGATGCCGGAGGCCGTCGTCGTCACTGCGGTCATGGCGCCGGCGCACATCCTGTCGATGGCAAAGCCGGGCACGGACCGGGGCAGCCCCGCCAGCAGGGCCGCGGTGCGCCCGATCGTCATGCCCTGGTCGCCGTTCTGCGACGTGGCGGCAATGGCGACGTCGTCAATGCGTTCCGGCGGCAGTGAGGGATTGCGGCGCATCAGTTCGCGGATGCACTTCACCACCAGGTCATCGGCCCGCGTGGAGGCGTAAATGCCCTTTTCCCCGGCCCGTCCAAAGGGGGTGCGGACGCCGTCCACAAACACGACGTCCCTGATCTGCCGATTCTGGCTCACCTGTAACTCCTCTTAGCGAAAGACATGCGTGTGCGCCGGACGCTTCCCAGGAAGTGCACGACTGTGTCACGCATCATGTTACTCGTCGGTAACTTAGACTTCAACACGGCCCCTTCCACCCCCGCGAACCGGCACCTAACGTGGATGTTTTCGTGGAACATCCACGTTAAGTGCCCGCTCGGGAGAGACTAGGAGGCGTTCCGGGGTTCCTTCGGCGGCAGCGGCTCCGGGTGGGCCAGGGCGTCTGCCAGCAGCGGCACCGTCAGCTCCAGCTGCCAGGTGCGGGCGCCGAGTTCCGCCAGCATTGCTGAGACGGACGATTCCGTCACGGGCAGCGGCGGCCGCCAGCAGACCCGGCGCAGGTGGTCGGGGGTGAGGATGTTCTCCGCCGGAATGTTGAGCTCCGCGGACAGTTCCCCCAGGCGCGCCTTGGCGGTCGCGTACCGGGCCGCGGCCTCGGCATCGCGGTCCGCCCAGACGCGCGGCGGGGGAGGGGCGTTGGTGTGGGCCTGCAGGGGCGGAAGGTCGGAGCTGTTCCTGGCAGTCTGGAGGGCGTGGAGCCACTTGGGGGCGTCGCGCTTGGCGGCCCGGCCGTGGAACCCCGCCAGGCCAAGCAGCGCCGGCACAGTGGTGGGCATGGCCTTCGCTGCGGCAACAATGGCGGAGTCGGGGATCAGCCGGCCGGGGGCAATGTCGCGGTGCTCGGCCAGGCGTTCGCGGGTTTCCCACAACTCCCGCACGGCGCCCAGCTGCACGCGGTTGCGGATGGTGTGGGCGCCGGAGGTGCGGCGCCACGGGTCGGTCCGCGGCGCCGGCACCCCGGCGTCGATCAGGTGCTGGAATTCCTGTGCGGCGTAGTCCAGCTTGCCGTCAGCCGCAAGCACTGCAACCAGTTCCTCCTCCAGCTCGGCCAGGACTTCCACGTCGAGGGCGGCGTACCGCAGCCAGGCTTCGGGCAGCGGGCGGGTGGACCAGTCGGCCGCGGAATGTTCCTTGGCCAGGTGGTAGCCCAGCAGGGATTCGACGACGGCACCCAGTCCCACCCGGGGCAGCCCGGCAATGCGGGCGGCCAGTTCGGTGTCAAAGAGCCTGTCCGGCCACATGCCCACGCCGGCCAGGCACGGCAGGTCCTGGCTGGCGGCGTGCAGGATCCATTCGACGCCGCGGAGCGCCTCGCCAATGATGGCCAGGTTGTCAAATGCCTCCGGGTCGATGAGCCACGTTCCGGCGCCGTCGCGGCGGATCTGCACCAGCATGGCACGCTGGCCGTAGCGGAAGCCGGAGGCCCGTTCGGTGTCCACGCCGGCCGGACCGTGGCCTGCGGCCAGGGCGGCTGCGCAGCGGCGGAGCGCCGGCTCCGTCGAGACCACTTCCGGGATTCCCTCGCGGGGGTCGTTGAGCTCCACCACGTCGGGCAGTTCGCCCAATTCCACGCGGACGCCGTCA
>NZ_JAJLOZ010000056.1:0-33000 GCF_025548615.1 Arthrobacter sp. A2-55
GCCCGGTGCCCGCCGCGGCTTTGTGAGATGCGGTCCACGACTCCCGTCCAGGCCTTGGCCAGTTCCGGGGTCAGCCGGTGCGAGGTGGACAGGGTGAATTCGGCCACCGGCACCCCGTCCCCGGCCAGGGACTCCCGCAGCGTGCCGACGAGGTCCGGGCGGGCGCCGCGGAAGCCCTGGACCACGGTGTCCGGCGAGGCGGTGACCAGGATGTCCTTGCCGCCGCCCACCAGTGCCAGGAGCTCGTGGACGGAGCGGTTGGCTTCCTGGATGTCGTCCACCAGCACCAGTTGTAGGCGGGCACGCTCGGCCTCGAGGAATTCGGCGTCGTTGCGCAGCAGCGTGGCGGCGGCCGTGATGATCCCGGCGGGGTCGAAGGAGCCCGATTTTCCCCAGTCCACCACGTCCCGGTACTCCTGGTAGAGGGACGCTGCGGCCACCCAGTCCGGGCGTGCGTTTTCCCGGCCCAGCTCCGCCAGCTGGTCCGGGGCCACGTCATACTCGATGACGCGGTCAAAGAGCTGGCGCACCTCCTGGCGGAAGCCGCGCGTGTCGAGGGCGCCCGCGAGGTCCGGCGGCCACCCTGGCAGCCTGCCCAGGCCCATCCTGTGGCCGGCCAGCAGGTCCTTGATGATAAGGTCCTGCTCCGGCCCGCTCATGAGCCGCGGCGGGCCGTCGACGTACGGCATCCGCCCCTCCACCTTGGCCCGGCGCAGCAGGTCAAAGGCATAGGAGGACCAGGTGCGGGCCGGCGAGGTGCTCAGGCTGCGCGTGAGCCGGGCGCTAAAGGCATTGCGGAGCCTGGCAGCTGCCAGCCGCGACGGGGCCAGCAGGAGGGCACCTGCCGGATCAACGCCGTCGTGCTCCATGCGCTTGACGGCGGCCTCCACCAGTACCGTGGACTTGCCGGTGCCGGGCGCACCCCAGATGAGGACGGGGCCGGAGCCGGGCGCCAGACCGATGACGGCCTGCTGGTCGGGGCTGGGGGCGGGCGCGGGAAGCTGGGACCCCGTGGGCGCCACGAGGGTCAGGCGGGGCAGGGCGTGCGCGGCGCCCTGGGTGTGTAGCGTGCTCATGCCTGCAGTCCATCACGGGGCACCGACATTTTTGCCGCAGGCCCCGCTTCAGGCGCCGCGGCAGGCCCGACGGCGGCATGGAGCCGGGCGGCGATGGCGTCGATGGCGTCAAATTCCGGCTCGCTCGGGTTCCAGCGGGCCAGTGCCATGTCCACGCGCCAGGACGGGCGCTCCCCGCCCGTTTCCCCGCGCAGTGCCGTTGCCTCCTCGCGGTAGTGGACCAGGGCCTTGGCGTCGTGGCACACGGGAGGCAGCCCGGCGGCCCGGATGACCCGCCACCAGGGCACCGCCGAACCGTGGTGGGACATGACCGAACCGACCTGCCGCGGCCCGCCGCTTTCCAGCAGTGCCGCAATGTCCCCGTAGGAAAGGACCTGCCCGGCCGGGATCAGCTCCACGACGTCCAGGACCGCTTCAACATACTCAGCACGCATGGTTCCAGCGTAGTTGTCCACAGCGGGGCCCGCGTCACGGCCCCGGCGGCAATTGTGTCGGCCCCAGCAGGTAGCGTAAGGGCATGACTAGTTGGAGCATGCACCCCCGGGCCGCGTTTGACCTGGAAACCACGGGCAAGGACCCCCGTGAGGCCAGGATTGTCACGGCGTCCATTGTCATGGTGGACGACTCCGGGGCCGTCGCGGAGACGTATGAATGGCTGGCCGACCCGGGAATGGACATCCCGGAGGAGGCCGCCGCCATCCACGGCATCACCACGGAGCACGCGCGCGAACACGGCCAGCCGGGGGATGTGGTCACGGCGGAAGTGGGCGCGGTCCTGGACACACTGTTCAAGAACAACATCCCCGTCATCGCCTTCAACGCCAGCTATGACTTCACGGTGCTTGCCCAGGAGGCCCGCCGCCACGGGCTCGCCCAGATTGCTGCGGCACCCGTCATTGACCCCTTCATCTGCAACAAGCACGTGGACAGGTTCCGCAAGGG
Organism: Arthrobacter sp. A2-55; assembly: GCF_025548615.1. Lineage (NCBI taxonomy): Bacteria > Bacillati > Actinomycetota > Actinomycetes > Micrococcales > Micrococcaceae > Arthrobacter > Arthrobacter sp. A2-55. The sequence goes on from NZ_JAJLOZ010000056.1 coordinate 2,019, forward strand.
CAGCCGCACGCTGGTGGCCCTCTGCGAGGAATACGGCATCACGCTCGACGACGCCCACACCTCCGCCGCCGACGCCGAAGCCACGCTCCGGCTGGCCGACGCCCTCGCCGCGAAATACAGCGCCCTGCGGCTTGATGCCGCCGAGCTGCACACGGCCCAGGTGGGCTGGGCGCGCGAGCAGGCTGCCGACTTCCAGCAATATTTACGCCGTGTGAAGGACCCTGCAGCCGTCATCGAGGGCGATTGGCCCGTGCTGCCCTAGTAAGATGCGGACCGCGGCACCGCCATGAGCTAAATCACACAGGCAATTCACAGCCTCCACTGCCCCGCACCCACGCCGCTCCTGCGGCGTTCGGACCGCTTTGCCCGGACCTCGGTCCACTCTGCGCCCGCATCATCCCCCACAGCTTCGGCAAATCGCACTTTTATGACGCACTTGTTCGCCTCCGCCATCCTGGGCGTCCGGATGACATAATTTAGTTTCGTGGGTTGAGATCTGCTATGAAGCTTCACCGGATTCACCGTGCACTCCCCACACCTGTGAAACCCTCCCGCGCATCTACGGGTCGGGCACGTCTATGAAAGTGATTGCTTGATGAAGAATTCAGCCCTGAAGTGGCTCACCACCGTGCCGGTCGCCGTCGCACTGGCGTTTTCCCTGGCGGCCTGCGGCGGCGCCGCAACCACCGGCAGCTCGGCCAAGTCCACCGACGCCCTGGCTGGTGCCGACCAGCAGCACACCAGCAAGTACACGACCGAGTCGGTCACGGCGCTGGACAAGATTGACACCAGCAAGCTGGGGCTGATCACCCCCGGCACCCTGAAGGTTGGCACGCTCTCCGACGCCCCGCCCAACATCTTCATCGACAAGGACGGCAAGTTCACCGGCTACGACAACGAGCTGCTGCGCGCCATGGCCGGCAAGCTGGGGCTCAAGATTGAGTTTGCCTCCACCAAGTTCCAGGCACTGCTGAGCCAGGTCAAGAACAAGCAGTTCGACGTCGGCTCCTCCTCGATCTCCACCACGGACGCCCGCCGCCAGACTGTTGCCTTCACCAACGGCTACGATTTCGGCTACATGGCGCTGGTGACCAAGGATGACGCCAAGGTCCAGACCTTCGCCGGGCTGAAGGCCGGGATGCGCATTGGCGTGGTTTCGGGCAGCGTGCAGGAAGACTACGTCAAGAACACCCTGGGCATCGACCCGGTTTCCTTCCCTGATTACAACACCGTGTTTGCCAGCCTGAAGAGCGGCCAGGTTGACGCCTGGGTGGCCCCGTCCCAGCAGGCCACGGGCCAGGTCAAGCCGGGCGACGGCACCAAGATCGTGGAAAAGAAGCTCAACACCCAGAACTTCACCGCATACGCCGTGGCCACCGACAACAAGCCGCTGATGGACGCACTGAACTCGGCCCTGGACGCCGTCATTGCCGACGGCACGTGGACCAAGCTGACCTCACAGTGGTACACGGACCGCACCACCGCCGCCCAGCAGACCCCCGAAGGCTGGAAGCCGGGCAGCAAGTCCGTCAAGATCCCGGCCAAGTAGAGACCGGCCAGAAAGAAGTAGCGGGTCCACATGGATTACTTGAACCGACTCGGCGAGACGTTCCTTGATTGGAACCAGATCGCCGAGGTCCTGCCCAGCCTGTTTGCCGTAGGCCTGCCCAACACGGTGGTCCTGGCCTTGGCCTCCGGTGCCATTGGCACCGTCCTGGGGCTGATCCTGGCACTCATGGGCATCTCCCGTAATCTCGTGGCCCGGTGGGCCGCCCGGGCGTACACGGATGTGTTCCGTGGACTCCCGGCGGTCCTGACCATCCTGGTGATCGGCCTGGGCTTTGGCCCGATTTTCCGTGAACTGACGGGAAGCAACAGCCCCTACCCCATGGGCGTGGCCGCCCTGTCGCTCATGGCGGCGGCCTACATTGGCGAGATTTTCCGCTCCGGCATCCAGAGCGTGGACAAGGGCCAGCTGGAGGCCGCCCGGGCGCTGGGCTTCGGCTACGGCGCCTCCATGCGCTCCATTGTGGTACCCCAGGGCATCCGGCGGGTTCTGCCGGCGCTCATGAACCAATTCATAGCGCTCATCAAGGACTCCTCCCTGGTGTTCACCCTGGGCCTCCTCTCCTCCGAACGGGAGCTTTTCCAGATCGGCCAGGATGCGGCGGCCCGCAGCGGCAACCTCTCCCCCTACGTTGCGGCGGCCATCTTTTACCTGGCGCTGACCATCCCGCTGACCCACCTGGTCAACTACATCGACAACCGCCTGCGCACGGGCAACAAGCCGAAGGAACCTGACACGGCGGCCGCCGTCGTCGGGAAGGGAGCATCTGCATGAGCAAGTTTGACCCCGGGTCCCTGACCGCCAAGGGCGTCCACCTGTCCTTCGGTTCCAACCACGTGCTGCGGGGCATCGACCTGCATGTGCCCCAGGGGACCACCGCGTCCGTGATCGGCCCGTCCGGTTCGGGCAAGTCCACCCTGCTGCGCGTCATGAACCGGCTGATCGAACCCGATGCCGGCGACATCCTTTTGGACGGCAAGTCCGTGCTGAAGGACAGCCCGGACGAACTCCGCCGGCGCATCGGCATGGTGTTCCAGCAGTTCAACCTGTTCCCCCACAAGACCGTGGTGGAAAACGTGGCGTTCGCGCTCCGCCGGCTCCGCAAGCTCCCCAAGGACCAGGCCCGCGCCAAGGCCCTGGAGCAGCTGGACATGGTGGGACTGAAGCACAAGGCGGACGTGCGCCCGGGCAACCTCTCCGGCGGGCAGCAGCAGCGCGTGGCCATTGCGCGCGCCCTGGCCATGGAGCCGGAGGTCATGTTCTTTGACGAGGCCACCTCCGCCCTGGACCCGGAACTGGTCAAGGGCGTCCTGGCGCTCATGACGGACCTGTCCAAGGGCGGCATGACCATGGTGGTGGTGACGCACGAAATGGGCTTCTCCCGCAACGTCTCCGACACCGTCACGTTCATGGACGGCGGCGTGGTGGTGGAAACCGGCTCGCCCGAGCAGCTCTTCACCGAGCCGAGGACCGACCGGCTCAAGGGCTTCCTCTCCGACGTCCTCTGATTCCCGCCCGGCCTTCCGTTGACATTGGAGATAACCACCTCCGCCGCCGTTGGGGTTGGGTGGTTATCTCCAATGTCGACGGGCCCTATCCAATGTCGACGGGCCCGATGCGGAGTAGAATTTCCGGCTATAGATTCCTTCTAGCCAAGCCGAGTGCGCCATGCACCACCACCCCAAGCACGCCCCCTTCAAGACCATGGCGCTCGTTGCGGCCCTGCTCGCCGCAACCCCGCTCCTGGGTGCGGCGCCTGCCCAAGCCGGCCTGGCCGGCGTCGTGCCGTTGTCTGCCAGCACGGCGGCGCTGACTCCAGCCCAGCACCTTGCCCAGATGACGATGGGCCAGCGCGTGGGCCAGCTTTTCATGGTGGCAGCCAATGCCACCGGGGCCAGCCAGGCCACCATGAACGTGCTCAGCTGGGACCATGTGGGCAACGTCTACCTGGCCGGGCGCAGCTATGCCGGGATCAGTGCGACGGCGGCAGTGGTGGACCGGATGACGGGCACCGTGTCTGCGGCCACCACGGACAATGAATACATGCTGGTGGCCACCGACCAGGAGGGCGGCTACGTCCAGGTCCTCAATGGCCCCGGCTTCTCCAGAATTCCGACGGCGCTGTCCCAGGGCACGCTCTCCGCGTCCACGCTGGCGGCGGATGCCAGAAACTGGGGAAACCAACTGCGGTGGGCAGGCGTCAAGGTTGACCTGGCCCCTGTTTTAGACACGGTCACCCAGGCCTTTGCAACCTACAACGCGCCAATCGGATACTTCCAGCGCGAATACGGGTATACGCCGCAGGCCGTCTCCGCCAAGGGCAATGCCTTCCTGGCCGGGATCAGGGCCGGGTACGTCATGCCAACGGCCAAGCACTTCCCGGGGCTGGGGCGTGTCACGGGCAATACGGACGTGACAGGCAATGTGCACGACACCCAGACCACCATCAACGATCCCAACCTGCTGCCGTTCAGGAATGCCATTGCCGGGGGCGTGCGCTACATCATGGTCTCCAGCGCCTACTACGACAGGATCGATGCCCGGCCCGGCAAGATCGCGCCGTTCTCCACCATTGTCATGCGCACCATGCTCCGCTCGCAGCTCGGCTTTACCGGCGTCATTGTTTCCGACGACCTGTGCAACGCCGCGCAACTGTCCCCGTGGAGCTGGGGCGTGCGGTCCAACAACTTCTTCAACGCCGGCGGCACCATGCTCCTGTGCGCCAATCCCAATGCCATCCCCTACATGTACGGCGCGGTCCTGGCACTGGCCCGCGCCAACCCGGCCTTTGCCGCCGAGATCAATGCCGCGGCGCTGAAAGTGCTGACGGTGAAGGCGGGCGGCTAGGCTGGCAGCGTGAATGATTCGCCGCGGGTGGTGGCCGTGCACCGGGACAGGGAGCACCGTTTTGGCAAGCCGCTGGCTGCCGCCATAGAGCTTCTGGAAGGGCTTGGCGTGGCAGGGGATGCCCACTGCGGCAGGACCGTCCAGCACCGGTCCCGGGTGCGTGCTGGCCCGACCCAGCCGAACCTGCGCCAGGTCCACCTCATGCACGGGGAACTTTTCGACTGGCTGGCAGGCAGGGGCTTCACGGTGGATCCGGGCGCCCTGGGGGAGAACATCACCACCGCCGGGCTTGACGTGCTGACCCTGCCGCGCGGCGCCCTGTTGCACATCGGGGGCCGCGCCGTGGTTGAAGTGACAGGACTCCGGAACCCCTGTTCCCAGATTGAGGACTTCCAGCCGGGCCTGCTGAGGGAGCTGGTCGGGAGGAACGACGACGGCGGCATCGTGAGGCGGGCGGGCATCATGGGAGTGGTGCTCCGGGGCGGGCCCGTCCGCGCAGGCGACCGCATCGCCGTCGAGCTTCCCGAGGGGCCGTGGCAGGTGCTGGACCGCGTTTGAGCCGATCCCGGGCCCACGTTGTCGCCATCCGCCACCGCTGCGGACAGTCCTCCCCGGCCCCGATGCCGAAAATTATGCCGTCGCGGCAGCCGCAGCCTTCGCCGCTGCCGGCAGGGACGCAAAAATGCGGTTCATGGCGGCATCGTCGTGCGCGGCGGAAAGGAACCAGGCCTCGAACACGCTCGGCGGCAGGTAAATCCCGGAATCCAGCATGGAGTGGAAGAAAGGCGCGTAGCGGAACGCGTCCTGGGCCTGGGCGTCGGCGTAGTTGTGCACGCCGTTCGCAGAAGTGCCAAACGCGACTGAGAACAAGTTCCCGGCGCGCTGGATGGAGTGGTCCACGCCCTCCGCCGCCAGGGCACCGGACACGGCGGCGGACAGTTCCAGCGAGCGGGCGTCCACGGTCTCATAGACGGATGAGGTGGCCGCCCGAAGCGTGGCCACGCCGGCTGCCATGGCCACAGGGTTCCCGGACAGGGTGCCGGCCTGGTAGACGGGGCCCAGGGGCGCCAGATAGTCCATGACGTCGGCGCGGCCGCCCAGGGCCGCCGTCGGAAGCCCGCCGCCAATGACCTTGCCGAAGGTGAACAGGTCCGGCGTCCAGCCCTCGGAGGAACCCGTCAGTCCCCAGTATCCGGCCGGGCCCACACGGAATCCGGTCAGGACCTCGTCCAGGATCAGCAGCGCCCCGTGCTCCGTGGTGATGCGGGACAGCCCGGCATTGAAGCCCTCGGCAGGGGTCACCACGCCCATGTTGGCGGGCGCGGCCTCGGTAATGACGGCGGCGATCCGGTCACCGTGCGCGGCGAAGGCGGCCTCGACGGCGGCGAGGTCGTTGTACGGCAACACCAGCGTTTCCGCAGCCGTCGCGGCGGTGACGCCGGCGGAACCGGGCAGGGCGAGGGTGGCCAGGCCGGAGCCGGCTGCGGCCAGCAGCGAATCGAGGTGGCCGTGGTAGCAGCCGGCGAACTTGATGATGAGCTCCCGGCCCGTGAAGCCGCGGGCCAGGCGAACGGCGGTCATGGTGGCCTCCGTGCCGGTGGAGACCATGCGCAGGTGCCCCACGCCGGGCACGCGGTCCTTGACCAGCGCGGCCAGTTCGCTCTCGGCAGGGGTGGAGGCGCCAAAGCTCAGGCCGTGGTCCACGGCGGCGTGAACGGCGGCCAGCACGTCAGGGTGCGAGTGCCCCAGCAGCGCCGGCCCCCACGAGCAGACCAGGTCCACATATTCGCGGCCGTCGGCGTCGGTGATGTACGGGCCCCTGGCATCGACCATGAAGCGGGGGGTGCCGCCCACGGAGCCGAAGGCGCGCACTGGCGAGTTCACCCCGCCGGGCATGAGGGTCTTGGCGCGGTCGAAGAGTTCCTGCGAACTGGTCATGAAAAGGTCCTTGGCGTAAAAGTGGGGAATCGGATGGGTCAGTTGTTGCGGAGCCAGCCGGCCAGCTCGGCCGCCCAGTATGTCAGGATCATGGTGGCGCCGGCCCGCTTGATGCTCAGCACCGATTCCTCAATGGCGGCGCGGCGGTTGATCCAGCCGTTCGCGGCGGCGGCCTCAATCATGGCGTATTCGCCCGAAATTTGGTAGGCAGCCACGGGCACGGGGCTCATGGCGGCCACGTCGGCGAGGATGTCCAGGTAGCTCATGGCGGGCTTCACCATGACAATGTCGGCGCCTTCGGCCAGGTCAAGCTCCACCTCGTGCAGGGCCTCGCGGCGGTTGCCCGGGTCCATCTGGTAGGTCCGCCGGTCGCCCTGCAGCTGGGAATCCACGGCTTCGCGGAACGGGCCGTAAAACGCGGAGGCGTACTTCGCCGCGTACGCCAGCACGGACACCGAGGTGAATCCGGCGGCATCAAGCGCATCGCGGATCACGCCCACCTGCCCGTCCATCATGCCCGAGGGCGCCACCACGTGCGCGCCAGCCGCAGCCTGCGCCACGGCCATCTTGGCGTAGATCTCCAGGGTGGCGTCATTGTCCACCGAGCCGTCGGGGGCCAGCACGCCGCAGTGGCCGTGGTCGGTGAATTCGTCCAGGCACAGGTCGCTCATGACCACCAGGGCGTCCCCCACAGCGGCACGGACATCCCGAATGGCCCTGTTCAGCACTCCGTCCGGGTCCAGCGAGGCGGTCCCGGCGGCGTCGCGGACGGCCGGAATGCCGAAGAGCATAATGCCGCCCAGCCCCAGCTCCACGGCCTCCCGGGCTGCGGCGAGCAACGATTCGGTGGTGTGCTGCACCACGCCCGGCATGGAGGAAATGGTGCGCGGTTCGCTCAGGTCCTCGCGGATGAACACGGGCAGGATCAAATCGGCCGGGGCCAGCTGGTATTCGGAGACCAGCCGGCGCATGGCCGCGGTGGTGCGCAGCCGGCGCGGGCGGTGCTGGGGGAAGCTCATTTCATCTCTCCTGTGGTGCTGGGGGCGGATTGCTGCACGGCCGCAGCCAGGGCGGCCACGATTCCTGCGGGCGTGGGGTGTTCGGCCGTGGCGGCAATGCGCAGGCCCAGCCTCTCGGCCTCGGCCCGCGTGGGCTGCCCGATCGCCACAACCAGGCAGGATTCCGGCAGCGGCGACAGGGTTGCTGCAACCCTGCGCGCAGCGCTTCCCGAGGCAAGCACGACGGCGTTGACCGCCCCCGCGCGCACCTCCCCTGCCGCTTCGGCCGGGGTGAGCAGGGGGTAGCTGCCGGAACCGGGTTCCGGGCGGGAATGCGCCAGCGCGGCCGTCAGCCGAAACGCCGGGTCTGCCGGGTAGTCAACGGTCCGGTACGCCGTGACTGTTTCCGGCGTCCAGCCCTTCGCTGCGAGGCCGTCAGCGAGCGTCGGCTCGGCCAGGTTGGACTGTGGCAGCAGCACCCGGGCGTTGCCGCCCCGGTCCGGGCCGCCGTCGTCCGCAGGAAAGCCGGGCCACAGGGCCACCAGCCCGGCAGCGGACTGCACGTCCACGGGCGCCAGTTCGGCGTGGATGCCCTCGGCGGCCAACACGGCAACGGACGTGGGCCCGATGGTCGCCACCCGCGTACCGGGGGGAACCAGCTCCGCCAGCACCGTCCCTTCAGCCTCACACCACTGTTTCAGGGCGCGCACCGTGGTGATGGAGCTGATGACCAGCCAGGCGTACTCGCCGGCCCGAAGGCGGTTCAGCGAGGCGCCGAGGAGGTGGTTATCTCCAACCTCAAAGTCGATGAGCGGCACCAGCACGGGCTCGGCACCGGCGGCTGCCAGGGCAGCGGCCAATGCACCGGCCCGGTCCCGGCTGCGCGTCACGGCCACGCGGAGCCCCGCGAGCTCCCCCGTCATTTCCCGGAGCCGGACAAATCTGCCAGGTCCGCGGCGCCGCCGGCGAGGAGTTCCTCGGCGAGGTCGATGCCCAGGAGGGTGGCGCCCACGGTGGTGAGGCCGTCGGTGGCTTTTTTCAGGCGCAGGGACCGGGTGCCGTCGAGCGAGCAGACCACCGATTCCAGGTACAGCATGGAGCCCTTCCGCCAGGCGAGCGCCCCCACGGGGGCGCTGCAGCCGGCCTCGAGGCGTGCCAGGAGGGCGCGCTCGGCGGTGACAGCCAGGCGGGTGTCGTGGTCATCCACGGCAGCCAGCGCCTGGCCGAGGACGCCGGTCAGGACCGTGTCGGCAGTGCGGCATTCCAGAGCCAGGGCGCCCTGGCCGGGTGCGGGCAGCATGACGTCGGGCTCGAGGTACTCCGTCACGGCGTCCAGCCGGCCTATGCGGGACAGACCCGCGGCGGCAAGGACCACGGCGTCGAGGTCGCCCGTCTTCCCCGGCACCACCTCGGCAGTTGCGTTGCCGGACAGGCCGGCCACGCGGCCCAGCCGGGTGTCCACGTTGCCGCGGATGTCCACAATGTTCAGGTCCGGCCGGGCGGCGAGCAGCTGCGCGGCGCGGCGCGGGGAGCCCGTACCGACGGACGCACCCGCGGGCAGCTCCGCCAGCGTGACGCCGCCGCGCGAGCACAGGGCATCGCGCGAATCGGCGCGCACCGGGATGGCGGCCAGCGCCAGGCCCGGCACGGCAGCGGTGGGCAGGTCCTTGAGGGAATGCACGGCAACGTCCACGCCGCCATCCAGCACGGCGGCGCGGAGGGCGGCGGCAAAAACGCCGGTGCCGCCCATCTGGGACAGCGGGCCGGTCAGGACGTCGCCGTCGGTCCTGACCGGGACAATCTCCGCCTCAAAGCCGCCCACAGCCTTGAGCTGTTCGGTAATTTGCCCTGTCTGGCTGAGGGCCAGCTTGCTCCCGCGGGTTCCAATTTTCACAGTAGCCATTGTCTCAGACATGCGTGGCGGAGCCGCCCTCTGCCAGTACAGCCTTGGCGGGTGCCAGGCCCACGGTGCTGCCGTGTTCGGCGATGGGGGGCTTCTCACCGCGGAAGTTGCGGGAGTCCCCGGCCGGGGCAATGTCGTACCAGGGGCCCAGGTCCGTCATGGCGGGGCGGTCGGCGATGTGGTTCGCCACGGTACGTTCGCAGACCAGGTCCACCAGGCCGGAGACAAACAGCGGGTGCGTGCCGGGGGTCGGTGCGCGGTCAAAGGCCAGGCCCAGTTCAGCGCACGTTTCCGCGGCCTCCGTGTCCAGGTCCCAGACAACTTCCATGTGGTCGCTGACAAAGCCCAGCGGCACCACCACGATGCCCTTGGTGCCGGCAGCCGCCAGGTCCGCGATTGCGTCGTTGATGTCCGGTTCCAGCCACGGCACGTGCGGGGCGCCGGAGCGGGACTGGTACACCAGGGACCAGTCGGCGCCCTCAACGGCAGCAGGCTCGACGGCGGCCATCACGGTCCGTGCCACGGCCAGGTGCTGGGCCACGTAGGCGGAACCGCCCTCAAAGGTGCGCGGTTCGTCGTCGGACATGCCGGCGGCCTCGGCGTCCCGGGTGGGGATGGAGTGGGTGGAGAACAGCACGTGGACCGGCGCCTCGGGCGTGCCGGCGGCGGCCAGTTCGGCACGGACCTTCGCCAGCGAGACGGCGGTGCCCTCAAGGAACGGCCTGACGAAGCCGGGGTGGTCAAAGTACTGGCGCACCTTGTCAACTGCCAGCTTGCCGTCCAGGCCGGTGGAGGCCAGCGCCATGCCGATGTCCTCGCGGTACTGCCGGTCGGAGGAATAGCAGGAGTAGGCGCTGGTGGTGACCATCAGGAGGCGGCGGTGTCCGGCGTCGTATGCTTCCTGCAGCACGGCGGGAATGTAGGGGTCCCAGTTGCGGTTGCCCCACAGCACCGGCAGCTTGATGGAGCGGGCGGCCAGCTCGGCTTCCAGGGCAGCCTTCAGGGCGCGGTTCTGGGCGTTGATGGGGCTGACGCCGCCGTTGGCGCGGTAGTGGTGGCTGACCTCTTCGAGGCGCTCGTCCGGGATGCCGCGCCCGCGCGTGACGTTGCGCAGGAACGGGATTACGTCATCCTGGCCCTCGGGCCCGCCAAAGGAGGCCAGCAGGATCGCGTCGTACTCGGCGGGCGCTGCAATCAGCAGCGAAGGGTCCAGCCCGGCGTGGGGGGCTGCGGTCATCGGAGGACCTCTGCAACCTCGGCTGCGCTGATCCGGCGCCCGGTGTAGAAGGGGATCTCGTCGCGCACGTGCAGGCGGGCGTCGGTGCTGCGCAGGTGGCGCATCATATCCACCAGGTCGGTCAGCTCGTCGGATTCCAGGCCCAGCAGCCACTCCCAGTCACCCAGCGCGAACGCGGCAACCGTGTTGGAGAGGACTTGCGGGAAGTCGCGGCCCAGGATGCCGTGGTCGCGGAGCATCCGGCTGCGGTCCTCGGCGGGCAGGATGTACCAGTCATAGGAACGCACGAACGGGTACACGCACACCCAGCCCTTGGGCTCCTTGGTGCCCATGTACGCGGGGGCGTGGCTCTTGGCGAACTCGGCTTCACGGTGCACGCCCATGGCGGACCAGGCGATTTCGGTGGCGGAGAACAGTTCCGTGCGGCGGATGTCGCGCACGGCCTTTTGCAGGGCTTCGGGCTGGGCGCCCACCAGCCACACCATGATGTCGGCGTCGCTGCGCATGGCGGAGACATCGTAGGCTCCGCGCAGGGTGATGTTCCGGGCCGCGAAAGTGGAGGCCAGCTCCTCGAAGGCCGCTGCGGCGCCTTCGCCGCCGGTGTAGGTGCCGGTGCGCTTGAACACGGTCCACAAGGTGTACGGCGTGGCCTGCGCAGCGTCGGGCTCGGAAGTTTTGGTGACAGATTCGGCAGAAGTGTGGCTCATGGGTTCCAGTGTGCACCCTGGGGGACGCAAACAGGAAACCCAGCTTCTCTACATGACGTAGAAAGTGGCGAACGTCACTCCGTGGCGGCGTCCACCAGGGCCCGGACCTGCCGGCGCGTGCCGGCCACCACGGCGGCCAGCCCGTTCCCGGACATCCAGCCGCCCGCCAGCACCAGCCCTGGCTGCTGCTGCGCCAGCGCATGGATCTGCGCCACCCGGCCCTGATGCCCGACGGCGGCAAACGGCAGTGCGCCCCTCCAGCGGACAATGTCGGAGCCCAGGACGTCGGCGTCGGTGATGGGCACGCCCAGCAAGGTGCTGGCGTCTGCGAGCGCCGTGGCGGTCAGCGCCGCACCGTCCACGGGCCGCGCGGTCAGGCGGACGGCATCGGCCGCCGCCACCCCGGACCGCCCGTAGGAGAGCCGCAGCACGTGGGTGCCGGGCCCGGTGGAATCGGCCAGCCAGTCCCATTTGGCCGTTGCGTGGGTCAGCGCCTTGGCGGAGATGCCCTCCACCTGCGGCGCCACGAGGATGCCCGTGCCGCGGGGCTTGGAGTCCAGCTCCGGCACGTCCACCACCAGCGTGACCAGGCGGATGTCCGGCCCCGGGGCGGGGGCAAAGGGCAGCAGTTCCGGCACCTCGGCGGCGAGCAGCTTGACGGCCGTGGGGCCGTCGGTGGCCACCACCAGCACGTCCACGGACTCTGAGCCGCTGTCCCGGCCCGCCTCCCAGTCCACGGTCCAGGGGACGGGGGCGCCGGCGTCGTGCCTGGACTTGGCAGGCCGGCTGATGCGTGTCACGGCGTGGCCGGAATGCAGCGCTACACCGTTGGCCCGGAGCCTTTCCACCAGGGCGGCCACCAGGGTGTGCATGCCGCCGTCGAGCCCGCCCACGGCGGAACCGGGCTTGGAACCGGAGGCCCGCAGGGCTGCGACGGCGGCTGCCAGTGAGCCGTGCTCGCGGATGCCGGCGCGCAGGCCCGGCGCCACCATGTCCACGTCCAGGACTTCCGGATCGGCGGAGTGCACGCCGCCCACCACGGGCGCCACCAGGCGTTCCAGCACGCGACGGCCCATGCGGGCCCGGACCAGCTCCGCCACGCTCAAGACGGCCTCGGTGGTGCCCACGCTGGCGGACATTTTGGCGTCAAGGGTGGCCCGCAGGATCCCGGAGGCGCCCAGGGCCGCCCGCACCTCGGGTGCATGCAGGTCCGACGGGATGCCCAGGATGCCGGTGCGGGGCAGAGGCACCGGGCCGTCCGGCAGCCACACCCAGGCGCCGGCGGGGTCCGGGGTGACGATCTTCCCGGCCAGCCCCAGCTCTTCGGCCAGCTCGGCCACGGCTGTGCTGCGCGTGGCGAACGATTCAGCCCCGCTGTCCAGCTCCACCCCGGCCACCTCGTGGACCCCCACGCACCCGCCCCAGGAGGCTGCGGCGTCGTATACGCCCACCTGCCAGCCGGCCGCCTGCAGGTCCAGGGCCGCCAGGAGTCCTGAGATCCCCCCGCCCACCACGGCAGCTCGGCGGGGCGCGGTGCTATGCAGCGCCGGGGTGTGCTGGTGTTCGGGCATGGGGCCTCCTTGCGGGCTCGTGTTACGGCTCGATCGAGTGAATCAGTTCAACCACGCGGGTCAGCACGGCCGGGTCCGTCTCGGGCGGCACGCCGTGGCCCAGGTTCACCACGTGGCCGGGCGCTGCGGAACCTGCCGCCACCACCTCGCGGACATGGGCCTCCAGCACCGGCCACGGGGCGCTGAGCAGGGCCGGGTCGATGTTGCCCTGCAGCGGCACGGTGCCGCCCAGCCGGCGGTTGGCCTCGTCCAGCGGCAGCCGGTAGTCCACGCCCATGACGTCCACGCCGACGTCGTGCATGGCCCCGAGCAGCTCGGAGGTGCCGGTGCCGAAGTGGATCAGCGGCACGCCCGTCCCGCGGACATGGTCCAGTGCCCGGGACGACGCCGGGGCCACATGTTTGGTGTAGTCGGCCAGGCCCAGCGACCCCGCCCAGGAGTCGAAGAGCTGGCCCGCGCTGGCACCGGCCTCGATCTGGGCACGCAGGAACTTGCCGGAGGCGTCGGCAGCCCAGTCCATGAGCCCCTTCCAGACGTCGGGGTCGGCGTGCATCATGGTGCGCGGGCCCAGGTGGTCGCGGGTGGGGCGGCCCTCCACCATGTACGCGGCAACGGTGAAAGGTGCGCCGGCAAAGCCGATGAGCGGGGTGCTGCCCAGTTCGGCCACGGTCAGGGCCACGGCCTCGCGGATGGGGTCCAGGGATTCGTCCGTCAGTTCCGGCAGGGCGGCCACGTCGGCGGCCGTGCGCACCGGGTGGTCCAAAACGGGGCCCACGCCGGGGACAATGTCCACGCCCACGCCGGCCAGCTTGAGCGGGATGACTATGTCGGAGAAGAAAATGGCGGCGTCGGTGTCATGGCGGCGCACGGGCTGCAGGGTGATCTCCGAGGCCATTTCGGGCTTGAGGCATGATTCCAGCATGGTGGTGCCCACGCGCAGCTCGCGGTATTCGGGCAGTGAGCGGCCGGCCTGGCGCATGAACCAGACGGGGCGCCGGCTCGGCGTGCCGCCGCGGTAGGCGGTGATCAGGGGCGAATCGGAGGTGCGGCCGTCCATGAGCGGATGGTTTGGGCTCAGTGTCATGGCACCACCATACAGAGGGAAACCGGGAGGCGTTTGTGCACAACTTGTCCGCCCGGGGCCGCATTCAGGGGCGGAACGGCCGCAGCCGGGTAAGGAGCATCACAGCCCTTTGGTGACAAATTAGGTCATCCTGTCCATAAACTCACATGTAAAGGGTCTACGATATTGGAATTGTGGTCCTTTTCTCTCTCGTAGCCTCGCACTCCAACATTGACTTGGAAACCGTTGCCCGCCTCAGCGCAGGTGCTGCGGCGGTCAGTGCTGAGGTGGTGTCGGGAAACAATGCCGTGGCCGGGCTGGTCACGCTCGCCACTTGCAACCGCTACGAACTGTATGCGCAGGCCCGCAGCGCCGAGGAGGTTGAGGACGCCCGCCAGAGCATCGTGGCCGCCGTCAGCGCCCACTCCGGGCTGGCCGAACACCAGGTTGCCGAAGCGCTCGCCACCCAGGAGGGCCCCGCCGTTCCGCGCCACCTGTTCGCCGTGAGCACCGGCCTGGATTCCGCCGTCGTGGGAGAGCGTGAAATTGCCGGCCAAGTGCGCCGGGCCCTCAGCACGGCCCAGGACGCCGGGGTGAGCACGCCCGCCCTGGTCCGCCTGTTCCAGGCCGCCTCGAAGACCGCGAAGGAAGTCGGCGCCCAGACGGCGTTGGGTCGCCGCGGCATGTCCATTGTCTCGGTGGCCCTGGAACTGGCGGCCGACCTCCAGGACGTCCGCTCGCTGGCCGGCAAGACTGCGGTCCTCTTTGGCACCGGTGCCTACGCAGGGGCTGCCATGGCCCAGCTGGCCCAGCGGGGCTGCACTGACATTCGCGTATATTCCATCTCCGGCCGGGCGGAAACGTTCACCGCCTCACGCGGCGGCACGGCGCTGAGCGAGGAGACCTTGCCGGGCGCGCTGGCCGAGGCGCACCTGCTGGTGGGCTGCAGCGGCTCCGAGCAGCAGCTCGCGGCTGCGGACCTGGCCGGGTTGCGCCCCGGCGGATCGGCCCAGCTGACCGCGATAGACCTGGCTCTCTCCCACGATTTTGCCCCCGACGTGGCGGACCTGCCGGGCGTTGACCTGCTGACCCTGGAGACCGTCCGCCAGGCCGCCCCGGCGGAGCAACAGGAAACCCTGTCCGAGGCCGCCGCCCTGGTGGCCAGCGCCGCGGAAAGCTTCGAGCAGGCCCAAAATGCACGGTCCCTGGACCACGCCATCGTGGCCCTGCGCCGCCACACCATGGCCGTGCTGGATGACGAAATTGCCAAGATCCGCCAGCAGCACGGCTGCACCGCGGCCACGGCCGAGGTGGAGTTCGCCATGCGACGCATGGTCAAGCAGCTCCTCCATGTGCCCACGGTGCGGGCGAAGGAGCTGGCGGCGGCAGGGGACGCCGAAAGCTACCTGTCGGCGCTGGACGCGCTCTATGGCTTGAAGGTCGAGCCGGCCGGACTCCAGGCTGCCGCGGAGGAAAAGCTCGCCATGACGCACGACGGCGGCGAGTCGGCCAGCGCCTGACGCAGCCTCGCTTGCAGTGGTCGAGAAGCAAGCGCCGGTGGTCGAGCAGCGAGCCCTGCGAGCGCGTCGAGACCCGGTGGTCGAGCC
The DNA here is from genome assembly GCF_025548615.1 of Arthrobacter sp. A2-55. Lineage (NCBI taxonomy): Bacteria > Bacillati > Actinomycetota > Actinomycetes > Micrococcales > Micrococcaceae > Arthrobacter > Arthrobacter sp. A2-55. The sequence continues at coordinate 17,457 of NZ_JAJLOZ010000056.1, forward strand.
GCCCCGCTTGTCGAGCAGCGAGTACAGCGTTGGCTTCCACGACGATCGGAGGTGCAGCTCCTGCGACCACTTCGGTACACAACCCGCAGGAGCCGCACCATCGAATCGACCATGGTGCGCCCGCAGCCCGGGCGGATCCCGAAAGTACAGATGAGGCTGTCCACGACAGTCGTCGACGGCCGAATCTCCGATGCGCGGCGCCGACCACACGGCCAGTCAGCAGCGATGGCGACATAGCCCGGCCGTAAGTCGCCATCCCTGCTGACTCGAGGGCCGGGCGGCCGCGGGATGGCCCACGACAATCGGTGGTGCAGCACCTGCGACCACTTCGGTACACAACCCGCAGAAGCTGCTCTTTGGAATCCCGGCACCACCACCAACTCGCAGGAGCTGCACCATCGAATCCCGGCACCACCACCAGCACGCAGGAGCTGCACCATCGAACCGACAGTGGCGTGCCGGCAGCCCGGGCGGACCCCGAGAAAATACAGATGTGGCTGTCCACGACAGTCGTCGACGGCCGAATCACCGATGCGCGGCTCCGACCACCCGCTCAGTCAGCAGCGATGGCGACTTAGCCCGGCCGTAAGTCGCCATCCCTGCTGACTCGCGGCGCCAGCGAACGCCGGACGGCTCGATCCGGGCCCCGGATCACCCGAGAGTGCGCAAATGGCGACCCTCGGCACCCCGTCAGCCCAGGGCGTTGACCCGGGTCAGTTTCGCTGAAAGCTCCCACAGCTTTCGCGCGGATTCACTGTCCACGGCGTGCGCGTCCACCCCGACAAAACGTGCAAGGGGCGATTCCGGGTCTGTGGGACGGGCAATGTCGCAGTCCTCGCAGTACACCCCGCCCTTGCCGTCCAGCTCGGCCGAGGTGGCGGCCCACACAGACGTTGCCGCGCCTTGCTTGGGCGTCTTAAACCCCTGGCGGAGGGTTCCGGATTCATCCATCCAGCCGGCGGCCACCATCTCCTCACGGGCCAGGTGGCGCTGCAGCCCGGTCATGATGCCTCCCGGGTTCACAGCAAACGCCCTGACCCCGTGGTCCCGTCCAAGCCTGTCCAACTCCACGGCAAAAAGGCTGTTCGCCGTTTTGGCCTGGCCGTAGGCCTCCCATTTGTCGTAGCCGTGCGTGAACTGCGGGTCGTCAAAGTGGATGCCGGACCGTTTGTGGCCCGTGGAGGACAGCGACACCACCCGTGCGCCGCCGTCGGCCAGGGCAGGCCACAAGCCGTTGGTGAGCGTGAAGTGGCCCAGGTGGTTCGTGGCAAACTGTGCCTCCCAGCCGGGCCCCACCCGGGTTTCCGGGCATGCCATGATGGCCGCGTTGTTGACCAGGATGTCCAGGCTCCGGCCGGAATCAACATAGCCGCGGGCAAAGGCCTTCACGCTTTGCTGGTCGCCCAGGTCCATGGCCCGAACCTCCACGGAGCCCAGTCCTGCCTCGGCCAGCACGGTGCGGGCATGGGCGGGGCGGCGGGCGGGCACCACCACGCGGGCCCCGGCGTCGGCAAGTGCGCGCACTGTCTCCAGCCCCAGGCCCGAATAGCCTCCCGTGACAATGGCGTCGCACCCGGCCAGGTCCACGCCGTCGAGCACTTCGGCGGCCTCGGTGTCGTGGCCCCAGCCGGAGCCGATGGGCTGCTGCGGGGTGTCTTCGTGCAAACGGTGGATCATGTGACTCCCCTTGTGGCGGGTGGCTTCTGCCAAACTATTCGCTTGCGCGGCTTTTGTCGCCAGCCAACCACGCGTCGATCCCGCCGTCAAGATGCACGACGTCGGCATATCCGGCGGCCTTCAGGCTCGCCAGGGCCTGCGCTGAGCGCCCCCCGGACTTGCAGTGCAAAACCAGCGGCACATCCCGGGGGATGTCCTTCAGTGCGGTGCCGTCCTTGATCCCGCCCACCGGCACCAGCACGGAACCGGGAATGCGGGCGATGGCAAATTCCACGGGCTCGCGGACGTCCACCAGCACGAAGGAGTCCTCCCCCCGTTCCCTCTTGGCCAGGCGGGCGGCGAGCCGGTCCGCGGAGATGAGCTCGTTGCGGTCCTCTTCCGCGCCCTGGGGCAGGAGCCCGCAGAAGAAGTCGTAGTCAATCAATTCCGTGATGGGGGCGGCCGCGGGGTCCTTGGCGATGCGGATTTCACGCCAGCGGGCGGTCAGGGCGTCAAAGATGAGGAGGCGGCCCAGGAGTGTCTGGCCGATGCCGGTGATGAGCTTGACGGCCTCGGTCACCATCATGGCGCCGATGGACGCGCACAGCATCCCGAACACGCCGCCTTCGGCGCAGGAGGGGACAGTGCCGGGCGCCGGGGGCTCGGGGTAGAGGTCGCGGTAGTTGGGGCCGTGCTTCTCCCAAAACACGCTGACCTGTCCGTCGAAGCGCAGGATGGAGCCCCACACATAGGGCTTGCCCAGCAGTGCCGCGGCGTCGTTGACAAGGTAGCGGGTGGAGAAATTGTCCGCGCCGTCCAGGATGACGTCGTAGCTGCTGAAGAGCTCCAGGGCGTTGGAGGAATCCAGCCTGACGGGGTGCAGCACCACGTTCACGCCAGGGTTCAGTTCAAGGATGGCGTCGCGGGCGGATTCCAGCTTGGTGCGGCCAATGTCTGAGACGCCGTGGATCACCTGGCGCTGCAGGTTGCTCAGTTCCACGGTGTCGTCGTCAATGACGCCCAGGGTGCCCACCCCGGCGGCGGCCAGGTACAGCAAGGCGGGCGAGCCAAGCCCGCCGGCGCCGATGACCAGCACCCGGGCGTTCCGCAGTCGCTGCTGGCCCTCCAGGCCGATCTCAGGAATGAGGGCGTGGCGGGAATACCGCTCCATTTCCTCCCTGCTCAGTGCAGGGCCGGGCTCCACCAGCGGGGGCAGCGAGGCCGCACGGGTGGGGGTGAGCTGTTGGATCAGGGAAACCATGCTTAATACGATAGTCCGGCCTGGTCGGAAAGGATTGTTACCCACAGGTAGAATGGCAGGGATCCTTCCCGCAAGGTCATATGGGGAGGAATTGAGTGAAAGGCTCTCGCGATGACTTTGGACGCCTCCCCCGGAGAGCACAACACCCGCCGTGCCCCGCTCCCCAGACTGCCGCGTGACGAGCGCCGGGCGCAGCTGTTGGCATCGGCCCTGGAAGTTTTCGTCCACAACGGCTACCACGGCGCCGCCATGGATGAAATTGCCGAGGCCGCCAAGGTCAGCAAGCCCGTGCTGTACCAGCACTTCCCGAGCAAGCGCGAGCTCTACCTGGCCCTCCTGGACAGCCATCTGGCATCCCTGACCACCATGCTGCTTGCCGCACTGAACTCCACCTCGGACAACAAGCTGCGCGTGCAGGCCACCATGAAGGCGTATTTTCATTTCATGGCCAAGGACGACCAGGCTTTCCGGCTGGTGTTTGAATCGGACCTGGTCAACGACCCCGATGTGGCCGCACGGCTGGAAAAGTTCAATTCGGACTACGCCGACGCCATTGCCGGGGTCATTGCCGAGGACACCAAGCTGGCCCACCTTGAAGCCACGCTGCTGGGCCGTGCACTGGCCGGAATGGCGCAGGTCAGCGCCCGCTACTGGCTCGAAGCCAACGGCGACCTGGACATCGAAGTGGCCAGCGAGCTGGTCTACCGTTTAGCTTGGCGCGGAATTAGCCGCTTCCCCAAGGAACCGCAGCTCCCGTCGGCATAGAGTTTGCTTGTACTTTCATTTTGCACGTTTGCACCGAGGAGACACCTGTGGAAATCAAGATCGGCATCCAAAACATCGCCCGCGAAATTGTCCTCGATTCGGAGCAGTCGGCAGAAGACATTGCCGCACTGGTCTCGGAAGCCCTGGCCAAGGGCTCCGAACTGCGCCTCAAGGATGAGAAGGGCCGCATCGTCATTGTTCCGGGCAACGCCCTGGGCTATGTTGAACTGGGCGCCGAAGAGGCCCGCCGGGTTGGTTTCGGCGCACTGTAGGCCTTTTAGGCTTCATACTCCTTCCAGGAAAGAGGACCACTCATGGTTGCCTTGGTCATCATTGCGTTGACGGCCGGTGCCTTTGGTGCCATAGCCTGGGGCGTTGACAAGCACCGGACCACTTTTGGGGCACTGCTGCCGGCCGGCGCCGCCGTGGTTGCCGCCGAGCTGGTCTGGATGGCCACCATGGCATTGCGCCTCGACACCTCCCCCGCCACGGCCTGGATCCCCTGGATCCTGTCGATGGTGGTGGGCGGGGCCGTGGCGTCGGCCGTGGCCGGCTACGTGGGGCGCACCCGGCACGCGAAGGCCGTTGCGCGGACCAACGAAATCCTGGCGATGCACTAATTCCCGCCAGGGTTAGGCGCCGCGGCCCGCCTCCGTGCACACGCACAGCCGGTTCCCCTGCGCATCCGTGGCAATGACGAAGCGCGGCGCAGCGCCGTGGTCCAGCGAAGCCCCTGCGGCTTCGACGGCGGACAGCACCCCCGGGCTCTGCGAGTACGGCACGGTCACATCCAGGTGGAAGCGGTTGACATTGGGCGTGGCCGTCTGCTGAAACCACACGGACGGTCCGCGGCCAAACGGGTCCACCAGCGCACCGTCCTCCGCCTTGCGGTAGCCCAACGCGGCGCGCCACGTCTCTGAAATTGCGTCCGCATCATCCGTGTCAATGGCAATTTCCACTGTGTGCAGCAACTCCGGACGGGCCGCCGCGCCGGCCTCTGACGCCGCAGCGGAAATTGCCCGCGCAAGGGCCACGTCCCGGGCGGTCACCTTGGAGCCGGCGTCATGGGAGGTCAGGGCCACAAACAAGGTGTCGTAGCGCCAGTCGACGTCGGGGTGGTGGTTGGCTTCCTGCGCCAGCGCCCCGATCGCGGCAAACAGCTCCAGTGCCGCGGCCGACGTCGGGCACTTCAGTGCCGTGCGCAAGGCACCAAGGCCCAGGGTCCAGTCAGGCAGGGAGGCCAGCTCGGCGTCGATCTCGGGGCGGGTCAAAGCATCGTTCGCGGCCACGGCAGGCTCCTTCAAGATTCCGGTCTAAAGGTCCGGGCGGCCCTCCATGGCGGAGGACGCCAAGGCGTGGGCCCGCTTGGGAATGCGCCCGGCCCGTGATGCCAGTCTGCCACCGATCACGGCGTGTTTGAAGGCCTCGGCCATGCGCACGGGGTCCTGCGCCCGGGTCACGGCTGTGGCCAGCAGCACGGCATCACAGCCCAGTTCCATGGCCAGTGCGGCGTCGGAGGCGGTCCCGATGCCGGCGTCAAGCACCACGGGGACTGACGCGCGGGAGACGATCAGTTCAATGTTGTGCGGGTTCAGGATGCCCAGCCCCGTGCCGATGGGGGCGCCCAGCGGCATGACGGCGGCAGCGCCCAGCTGTTCCAGCCGCAGGGCCACCACCGGGTCGTCGTTGGTGTAGGCAAAGACCTTGAAGCCGCGGTTCACCAGCTGTTCGGTGGCCTCGACCAGTTCGACGGCGTCCGGCAGTAGGGTGTGCTCATCGGCGATGACTTCCAGTTTCACCCAGTCCGTCTCCAGCGCCTCACGCGCCAGTTCGGCCGTCATGACCGCCTCGCGGGCCGTGAAGCAGCCGGCGGTGTTGGGCAGCACGCGGATGTTGTTCTCGACCAGCAGCTCAAAAAGGTTCGTGCCGCCGCTGCCGCCGCTGCCCGGGGCGTAGCGCCGCATGGCCACGGTGGTCAGTTCGGTGCCGGAGGCCACCAGCGCGGCGCCAAGCCCGTCAAGGCTGGGCGCGCCGCCCGTGCCCATGATCAGGCGGGAGCCCAGCGGGACTCCAGCCACGATGAACGGGTCCGTTGCTGTCAGGGTTTCAGTCATGGTGCTTCACTTTCCTCAAGGTTTGGTGCGCGGGCGGCGCTGGCTTAGCCGCCCTGGACGGCCGTGACGACCTCGACGTCGTCGCCGGGTTCCAGCGTGGTGCCGGCCCATTGGCTGCGGGGCACAATGTTCTGGTTGCGGGCCACGGCCACGCCCAGCCGGCCGCCGTCGGCAGGCTGGCCGCTGGCCAGGATGGCCCGGCCGGTGACAGCCGTGACCAGGTGCGCCACGGTGGTTCCTTCGGCCAGCGGACGGGCCGCGCCGTTGAGTTGGATGGTGCTCATGGTGTCTCCTCAGGTTCGGTGTGGGTTGACTGCAATGCGGGCGAGAACCTGTCCGGGCGGAACTGCTCCCAGGCCAGGTCCGTGACTCCGCCCAGCAGCTGGCGGGTGATGTGGGCGGCAATGGCCGTCAGAAGGACGCCGTGCCGGAAGAATCCCGTGGCGATGATGAGCCCCGGGATGTCCCTGCCGTGAGGGCCCGGAACACGGCCCAGCAGAGGTGCGTTGTCCGGGGTGCCGGGGCGGGCGCGGGCCGTGGTTTCCATGAGTTCCAGTTCGGCCACGGCGGGCACCAGCACCTGGGCGTCTCGCAGCAGCTGGTGGACTCCCCCGGCGCTGACGCCGGCCGATCCGTCCTCTCGCATGGTGGCCCCGAGCACCACGGTGTTGTCATTGCGCGGCACCAGGTACACGGGCAGTCCGCGGACCAGGCCGCGGATGGTGGCCGTGGTGAGCGGGCGCAGGTGTTCGGGGACGCGCAGGCGCAGGATGTCGCCGTACACGGGGCGCAGAGGCAGCACCAGCCCGTCCGGCAGGCCCTGCAGCGTGGGGGCGGCCAGTCCGTTGGCCACCACCACCTCCCGGGCATGGACCTCCCGGCCGTCCTCCAGCAGCACGCCCGTCACCCTGGAGCGGGTGTCCGCCGGGTCCTCATGCAACAGCTCGACGGCGTTGCGCCGGATGGAGGTTTGCTCCTCGCGGAGCCGGCCGCGCTCGGCCGCCACCACATTGAGCTGCACGCGGATGGCCGTTGCCACGCCGCGCGGATCAACCTGGTGGTCCTGGGGTATCCGGAAGGCGCAGGAAATGTGAGGGCCCACCAGCGGTTCCTGGGCCCGTGCTTCACGGATGGACAGCTGTTCAACGTCCAGCCCGTGCGCCAGCTGGACTTCACGCAAGTCAGCCAGCGCGGCTCGGTCCGCAGCATCGGCACCCAACACAAGCGTCGGCGTCGTGCGGAATCCGGTGTCAGCGTGCCCGGCGGCCACCAGCGGCGCCACAAACTCCGGCCAGCGGGCCGCGGAGGCAAGCGTAAGCGCCAGCAAGCCCTCCTCCTGGTAATGGAGTTCGCTGACCGGTGCCAGCATGCCGGCCGCGGCAAAGGTGGCTCCCGTGGCCGGCGAGGGGTCGATGACGGTGACCGCATCGCCGGCCCGCTGGGCTTCCCAGGCGATGCCCAGGCCCACGATGCCCCCGCCCACAACGGCCACGTCGGTGGTGATGGTCTCCGGCACTGTGCGCGCCATTTTTGGGTCTCCTTCCCTACGCCGGCATGATCCGGATCAGGTTCCACGCCCTTGCGGGCGCCTGTCGGTCGGCGCAGTCGGCGCCCTCTCAGCCAGCTTTCCTGGCTCCCGCGGTACTGAACTAGTCTAGGAGATATGCACACCCCTTCGCTCACACATGACGCCATGCCCCTTTTCTCCGCCCTCGCCGAGCCGGCCCGGGACTCGCCCACTGTGGCCGGCGCCAGGCTGTATGTCTGCACTGACGCCCGCCGGGACCGCGGGGACTTTGCCGAGTTTGTCCGGGCGGCGTACGCCGGCGGCGTGGACATCATCCAGCTGCGGGACAAGTTCCTGGAGGCCGCCGAGGAACTGGAGTTGCTGGCTGTGTTGCGCTCTGTTGCGGAGGAATTCGGCAAGCTGTGGGCGGTCAACGACCGTGCCGACATTGCATCCCTGTCCGGCGCCCCCGTGTTCCATGTGGGGCAAAAGGACCTGCCGCTGCCAGCCGCCCGGTCCCTGGTGGGCCCGTCGGTGTCCGTGGGTCTCTCCAGCCACGACCGCCTCCAGGCCTCCGCCGCCGCCTCCAGCCACTTCGCCGACTACTTCTGCGTGGGGCCGCTGTGGGCCACGCCCACCAAGCCTGGCCGGGCCGCCGTCGGCCTTGACCTGGTGAAGCACGCCGCCTCCCTGCGCACGTCCAAGCCGTGGTTTGCCATCGGCGGGGTGGACCTTTCAAACGTTGACGCAGTGGTGGAGGCCGGCGCCTCCCGGATTGTGGTGGTCAGGGCGGTCACCGACGCTGAAGATCCGACGGCGGCCGCCCAGGAACTGCTGTCCCGCTTGCCTGCGCTGGGGTAGCGTCCGCGGCCGTTGCCCTAGACGAGCCCCGCGATCCCCGCCATCCGCGCCAGGACGTCCAGCTGCACGTCGAAGAGGGCTGCCGGGTCGTGGAAGGTTGACTTCCCGTATTGGCCAAACACCTCGAAGCTGACGGCGCCAAAAATCGCCGCCCAGGCCAGGACTCCGCGGGCCAGGGCGTTGTCATCCGCCGTGATGCCCCATTCGCTGCGGATGGCCTCGAAGTCCGCAGCGAGAAGGTGGCCGGGAACGGATTCCGCCTCTGTGCCGGCATGTTCTTCGGCTGGACCCGCGGGCGGTCCGCCAGCCCTGATGCCCGCAGTGTAGGCGCCCTCCAGGATGCCCACCAGCTTGGCGATGACGCGGGTGCCCGGTCCCGTTGTCTGGTCCGCGGGGGCGTCATAACCTGGCACGGGTGAGCCAAAAAGAAGTCCGTAGCGGGCCTGTTCAGCCAGGGCCCATGTTCGGACGGCCCGTCCCAACGCCCGGAACCGCCCCGAATAATCGGCCTCGGGAACCTTGTCCACGGCCGCATCCACGGCGTCTCCCAGTGAATTGTAGGCATCCACCAGCAGCAGGGTCAGCAACTCGTCACGGCTCTCGACGTAGCGGTAGACGGCGGAGGAGACCACGCCAAGGTCGCGGGCCACAGCCCGCAGCGACAGTCCCGCCGCTCCGTGGACGGCCAGGTGGCGGCGGCCGATCAACAAGATCTCATCCATGGTCTGGAGCCGTGCGCGCTCCCGCGGTGTTTGTGCCATGCCCTGATTTTGAACCATTGTGAGAGCGTCGTCAACTTTAGTGAGCAGTGCTCTTGACATTGGCGATCCCCTGTTTGACACTTAATTTTAGAGAGCACCGCTCTCTAATTCACAAATTCCGCTCCACAGAATCGAGACCACCATGGACGCCGTCAAGGTCGTCACCGGCGCCGGGCCCGTCGGCTGGACCGTTGCCACTCAACTCGCCGAAGCCGGCCAGCACGTCAGGGTCCTGACCCGTTCCGGTTCGGGTCCGGATCATCCGGGCATTGAAAGGCTGCGCGTGGACGTCAGCCACCCGGGGGCACTCCGGGCGTCACTTGCCGGCGCCGACGCCATTTTCCATTGCGTTCATGGTTCCAAATACAACGCCGAAACATGGCGGCGCGAGCTCCCGGCGGCCGAGCAGGTGGTGCTGGCGGCGGCGGGCGAGGGTGGCGCCGTCGTCGTTTTCCCGGAGAGCCTCTATTCCTACAGCCAGCCCAGCGCCGTCATGGCGGAGGACAGCCCGCGCCTGGCCGAAGGCGGAAAGCGCGGCGTACGGACCCTCTTGCTGGCAGCCCGGGCGGCCTCCCCCACGCCCACGGTCAGCGTGGTGGCCTCGGACTTCTTCGGCCCGCAAGTCCGCAACGCCCATGCGGGCGAGCGCATGGTCCCGCAGCTGCTTCGGGGACGGCGAGTGTCCGTGGTCGCCCGGGCGGATGTGCCGCACTCGTTTACCTACGTCCCGGACCTCGCCGCGGCCATGATCAGGGCAGCCGCCATGCCCGGCCTGTGGAATTCCGTGCTCCACGCCCCCACCAACCCGGCGCTGACGCAGCGCGCCCTCGCCGCCGCATTCACCTCCGCCGCGGGGCTGCCGGCGCCGAAGGTGGGTGCCGTCCCGGCCTGGGTGCTGCGTGCCTCGGGGATGTTCTCCAGCGACGTGCGGGACCTGGCGGAGACGCTGTACCAGTTCCAGCGGCCGTTCATCATGGACTCCGCCGCCAGCCAGGAATTGCTAGGGCTGGCACCCACTCCGCTGGAAACCGCGGCGAAGGAGACCGTGGAGTGGTGGCGCGGGCAAGCCTAGCTGGCAGGCTCGGCCCGTGCGGCAATCTTGCGCAGCAGGGCCGCCAGCTGCGCCTTCTCCCCCGCAGCCAGCCCGGCAAGCAGCTCCCTCTCGCGGTCCAGAAAGTGCGGAAACTCGCGGTTGACGAGCTCCGTTCCCAAGGGCGTTAGGCGCATGAGGACCACGCGGCCGTCGCGCTCCCAGGGCAGCCGCTCCACCAACCCGCGGCGCGCCAGGCGGTCAACGTTCTTGGTGGTGGAAGCGCCGCTCAGCATGGTGGCCGCGGTGACCTCGCTGGCCCGCAGGGGCCGGTCGCTGCGCGCCAGCGTGCAGAGCACGTCAAATTCCGCGCGTGACACCGCCGCCGCCGCGAGGTCGCGCTCCACCCGCTGGGAGGCCAGCGCGCCGATCCGGGAAATGCGTCCCATCACTTCAATGCTGGAGACATCCAGGCCCGGTCGCGCCTTTTCCCAGCCGGCCCGGGCGCGGTCCACAAAGTCGCCCGTCGATTCGAAGTCCATTCCCCCATCCTAGAGAGGATCCTCACACACTTCACATCTATTTTACTAGTAAATTACTTGCTAACATGAAAGCATGCCCACGCTGACTCGTGTCCGCGACTCCCACGCCGCCCTGGCCCATGCCGTATCGCCGGGCGCTTGGCGAAGGTCCTTCGCCATGCGCCCGGCAGACGCCATCTTCGCACCAGCCATCAAAGTAGGCATTGCGGCGTCGCTGGTCCTCGTCTCGGGCGGACTGCTGGGGCAGGGGCAACTCGCTGGCATCGCCTCCCTGGGCGCACTCGTGTCCGCCTTTGGCCGCTACCAGCCGTATCCGAGGCTGGGGCGGATGCTGCTCCTGGTCGCCGGCTGCCTCCTCCTCGCCGCGGGCGCGGGCTCGCTCATGGGCGCCGCCGGCGTGCCGCCCTGGTACCAGATTGCCGTGTTTTCCGTTCTCGCGGGCCTGGCTGCGCATGTGTTCGGGGCCTTCGGCGTCACGGGACCGGGCGCCGTCATCCTGGTCTTTGCGGCCTCAGCGGGCTCCGGTTACGCGCACACCGCGGACGCCGTTCCGCGCGTTCTGGCGGCCGTCGCCCTCGGCGCCGGAGCCGGCTGGATCGTGGCCATGGCCCCCGTCCTCGTGGAGCCGATGGGCCCGGCCCGGCTGGCCGTGGCGCGGGCCATCGCCGCCGTGGTTCAGCTGGGGACTGACGACGCCGGCACCCGGCTTGGCGATGCGGCCTCCCCTTTGCGCCGGGCCCGGGAGTCGGTGGCACTCAGCGCCGGCCGCCAACGATCCGGCGAGCTGCGCGCCGTCAGGCTGCAGCGTGAGGCTGCCTCGCTGCACGGGTTGCTGGACGAGGCCGAGGCGGCCCTGTCGCTGGCCGGAGAGGCCCGCGCGGCCGCTCTAGGGCGCCTGGCCCGGCACGAATCGGCCCTGCGCAGGACGTGGCGCACAGCGCCCACCCCCGGCACCACTGCCGGAGGGCCGGCGGTGGGGGCGCCGGCGGCGGGAGCTGGAGCCGCACGGCCCGCCCCTGAGGGCTTTCTAGCCGCGGCCCGTGCGGGCCTGGGTTCGTGGGCCAGCGCCGGCTGGGCCGTGCGGATGGCCGCGGCGTCAGCACTGGCCGGCTGGGCCGCCGTCGGGCTTGGGCTGGGGCACCCGCTGTGGGCGTCGATGGGCGCCGTGGCTGCCCTGCAGGGGCTGGACTACAGCACCACCGTCCAGCGCAGCATCCAGCGCCTGCTGGGAAATGTGGCCGGCGCGGCCCTGGCCGTGGCGCTGCTGTCGGTGCCGCTGGGGTTCTGGCCGTCCGTGGCGCTGGTGGTGGCGTTCCAGGTGCTGGCTGAGCTGCTGGTACTCAAGAATTACACGCTGACGACCATTGCGGTCACGCCGATGGCGTTGCTCATGACGGGGCTCGGCTCGCACCTGGGCCCTGAGGCCGCGTTCAGCCGCGTGGCAGACACGCTGGCGGGGGTGGTGGCTGGCGTGCTGGTCGCGGCCGTGAGCATTTCGCGCACGGACAGGGCGCATGTTGCGCCCGAAGGCTGACTCCACGCCAGTTCAGGACAAGCAGGGCGTTCAGGACGGGCAGAGGCAGAAGGGGTGCCCGGCCGGGTCCAAAAAGATGCGGACCGTGGCGCCGGGCTGGTGTGCCGCTTTCGTGGCGCCCAGTTGAATCACCGCGGACCCACCGGCGTCCAGATCGTCCACCACCACGTCCAGGTTCATCTGCCGCAGTGATTCCTGCCCCGGCCAGCCCGCGTGAAAGCCCCTCCCCCACTTCCGGCCCAACGGGCACATAACGTGGATGTTTGCTGCAAACATCCACGTTATGTGCCTGTTCGGCCGCAGCGTGGGGGCCAAAAGAAGGGTCTCAGAGGTGCATGGCCTGTGCCAGCAGTTCAAAGCTGCGGATCCAGGCCGTGCGGTCGGTGACCTGTGTGGCCACGATGAGCTCGTCGGCGTCAGCCTTGGCGGCGAAGTCCTCCAGGTAGGCGCGGGCGGCGTCGGGGGTCCCGACGGCGGAGTAGCGCATCATGTTCAACACCTGTTGGCCGGCCGGGGAATCGAGCAGCAGGTCCATCTCCGCCTCGGTGAACGTCTGGCCGCGGCCCACCATCGAGGCCACCCGGCGGCGCTTGGCCGTCAGGAACAGGGAGTCGGCGGCTTCCTGCGTGTCGGCCACAATCGCGTTGACGCCGGCAATGACGTACGGCTCCGCCATGGCCGCCGAAGGCTGGAAATCGCGGCGGTAAATGCGCACCGCGTCTTCGAGGGCCTGCGGGGCAAAGTGCGAGGCGAAGGAATACGGCAGCCCCAGGGCCGCCGCCAGCCGTGCCCCAAAGAGGGATGAGCCCAGGATGTACAGTGGCACGTGGGTGTCCTTGCCCGGGTAGGCATTCACTCCGGAAATGCGGGTCTGGCCGTCAAAGTAGGCCTGCAGTTCCTGCACGTCGGAGGGAAAGGTGTCTGCGGCGGACGGGTCCCGGCGCAGCGCCCGCATGGTATTTTGGTCGCTGCCCGGCGCCCGTCCCAGCCCCAGGTCAATGCGTCCCGGGTGCAGGGTCTCCAGCGTGCCGAACTGCTCCGCAATCTGCAGCGGCGAGTGGTTGGGCAGCATGATCCCGCCGGCGCCGAGCCTGATGGTGGACGTATTCGCAGCAACGTGGGCGATCAACACGCTGGTGGCCGAGGAGGCGATCGAGGGCATGTTGTGGTGCTCGGCAAACCAGATCCGCTTATACCCCCACCCTTCGGCCTTTTGTGCCAGTTCCACGGAGGCCCGGAAACTCTCCGCAATGCCGGACTCGCCAATGTGGGCAAGGTCAAGGATGGAAAGGGGAAGCGTCATGGGTGGTGCCTTTCAGGTGGTCTCTTTAGCGCCAACCCCGGAACGGGCCGGGATATTTCCGCCGGGCCGACGCCGGGGCGCCGCATCCTCAAACGACAGCCGGAACGCTCAGCCGCTCGATGGCGGCCAGGGCGGCCGCCCGCCCCGCGCGGGTGGCGCCCAGGGTTGATGCGGACGCGCCATACCCCACCAGGAGCAGCCGGGGCTCGCGCGCCACCTTCACACCGTCCATGACGATGCCGCCACCCGGCTCGCGCAATTTGAGCGGCGCCAGGTGGTCCAGGGCCGCACGGAAACCGGTGGCCCAGAGAACTGCATCCGCCTCAAACACCGAGCCGTCCGAAAAAACGGCACCCGTGGGCGTCAGCCTGCTCAAGGGGCCCCGCGACACCAGCGTTCCGGCGGCAATGCCGTTTTGGTACTGCTGTGTTAATGGCAGTCCCGTCACGCCGACCACGCTGAGCGGCGGCAGTCCGGCTGCGGTGCGCTCATTGACGCGGCGTTCCACGTCACGCCCCCAGTCGGGGTTGAATTCGCGGGTGGTGAATTCCGGCGGGCGGCGCGTGGACCACGCCGTTTCCACTCCGGCATCCGCCAGCTGGAGCAGGAACTGCACTGCCGAGGTGCCGGCGCCCACCACCAGCACGCGCTGCCCCGCAAACTCGGCCACGGAGCGGAAGTCATGGGTGTGCAGCTGCCGGCCGGCAAACGATTCCACTCCCGGATAGTGCGGCCAGTGCGGCTTGTCCCAGGTCCCCGTGGCGTTGATGACCAGCCTGGCCGTGAACACGCCGCCGTCCGTCTCCACCGCCAGGGGCGGGCCGGAAGTGTCGGCGGGGACGCCGCCGTCGTTCTTGGCCTCCGGCCGGACGGCCAGGACCTTGACCGGCCGCCGGACGGGCAGCTCAAAGGCCGCCTCGTACCGTCCGTAGTAACGCTCGACGACGGCGGACGCGGGCTCCGCGGGATCGGCCGGGCCCAGCTTCATGCCGGGGAGGTCGTGGATGGCGTGGGCAGCTCCCAGGGTCAGGGACGGCCAGCGGTGGCGCCATGCGCCGCCGGGTCCCGGGTTGGCGTCCAGGACCACAAAGTCCCGCCCCGCGGCGAGCCCGTGCCGGGCCAGGTAGTAGGCGGCGGAAAGCCCCGCCTGCCCCGCCCCAATGATCACCACGTCCAGCATTTCCACCCTCCGTTGCCCTTTTATGGCTTGAACGGGCGGCCCCGGGCGGCTATTCCAAACGTGAGGGAAGCCACTGCCGGGACGCGGCCCGGTCCGCTGCCCACACCGCCACGGCACCGACGGCGTACGCCGCCAGGTCCCAGCTGGAAAAGGTGGTGCCGAAGACAAGGCGCGACGGCGGGAAGCTCTCGGCCAGCTGCGCGGGGATGCCCGTCAGCTGGGAGAATTCAACGGCGGCGCTGAACCCGAAAGCCGCCAGCGCCAGCCAGTGCCGCGGGGTCCGCGGCGCGATCGCGGCCAGCACCAGGTAGACCAGCACGGTGTACAGGGCGTCGGCGGCCAGGCCGGCCGGCCCGCCCAGGGAGAGGTAGTGCAGCGCCAGGCCAAGAATGACAACGCCGACGGCGGCAACAATCAGCGCGGCGCGCCGGGACAGGGGTGCTTTTGCGGTGGCCATGGGTACGAGTCTACAAAGGCCGTCATCAGAGATCGGAGTAGATGTCCCGGCGGTGTGCGATGTCGATAACAAGGACCAATATCTGTTCATCGTCGATGGTGACCAATATCCTGTAGTCGCCAACCCGGTAGCGCCAAAACTCTTCGCTCACCAACTTCCGGCCGAGCTGTCGCGGGTCATCCGCAACGGCAAGCCTTTCCTCAAGAAACCGGCGGATTCTCCGCGCAACGACCGGGTCCAGCTTCTTGACGGATTTTTGGGCTTTCGGCGTCAGGCGAATCGAATAACTCACACCGGCCACTCGACATCCGCAAGGTCGACAGATTCGTCGTTCGACTGCGTGAATTCCTCGAGGGCGTCCTTGGCAAGGAAATAATCCTCATACTCGTCCAAAAAGAGAACTATCGCTTCGGTGGCGTAGAACGTCCTCGACCTGCCGGTCCGCCGGGCAAGCGCCTCCAACCGGGCCTTGGTTTCGGTGTCCAGGCGAACATTCAGCTGCGACATGCCGCTCTCCTTCCGTATGTATACAAGTATAGATGCGGAAGGCCGGCCTAATCCAGTGGTGGTTAC
>NZ_JAJLOZ010000057.1:0-32565 GCF_025548615.1 Arthrobacter sp. A2-55
TTGCCGGCCGAACCCTTTGCCTTGGCGTCCTGGAGGACGGCCTCCGCGGCGGCCACGGTTGGCGCGTAGCGGGCGAACTCGGGGGAGGCCACCATGGACTTGGCCCGTTCCAGGTCGGTGAGGGCCTCCGGCAGCGCCGTGGACAGCGTCGCTGCGGCGTCATTGATGTTCTTTTCCGTCTTGCCGATGGCTTCGAGCAAGACGTTGCACTGCAGCAGCGCCTCCTCCGCAGCCTTGACGGAAAGGGCGCCGTTGGCGGTGTCGCCGGAACCCAGCTTCGCGTCGGCGTCGTCCGCTGCCGTGCCCACAAAGGCCAGCCGCTCCTGCGCCTGTTGGACGTTGTCGCGCACCGTGGCCAGGGCGGAATCGGCGTACTTGCCGGCCAGCACGGAGAGCGTTTGTTCGGATGAGGCGATGGCGGTTCCTGCCTGCGCGGCGTCCGCACGCACTTGGGCGATGACCTGCGGCGCCGTGCGTTCCAGCTCCCGCAACTCGTCAAAGGACTTCTTTTCCGCATCAAGGGCCGCATTGGCATCCTCACTGCGCTTGATGATTTCACCCAGCCACTGGCGCTGCTCGTCAATGGTGTCGGGGATTTCATCGTCCAGTTGCTGCTGCAGCTTGAAGGATTCGCTCAGGTGCACCTTGGCCTGGTTCAGCGCGGCCTGGTAGGGCTTGACTGCCTCATCGCCATACGAAGCCTGGGCAAATCCAATGTCATGCTCACTGTTCTTGATGGCATCATCGGCGGCAATCAAGAGCGAGCCGGCCTTGGAGCGCAGCTCGGCGATGGTCATGCCGGCATTCGGGTCCAGGGCCTTGCCATCGGGGCCGTAGCCCTTGGCCGTGGCCTCTGCGGCGGCCTTCTTCCGCTTGCTCCGGATGGCAAGTGCGGTTCCCGCACCGCCAAGCACGACGGCGCCGCCGACTCCCAGCGCCACGAACCCTCCCGTGGGGTTGGGTACGTTGCCGGAGCCTCCGCCGGCGGCGTCACCCAGCGCCGCGGCGGTGTCAATGGCGGCCTGCGCCCAGTCGTCCTTGCCCAACTGGGGGACCACGGCGTTCTTTTGGACATTGTCGTTTTTGGCCTTGCTGATCACGGAAGTGTTCGCAAGCAGCGCATACTTTCTGTCCTTGACGGCCACGGCCAGGATGGCGTCGTGTTGGCCAAACTGCTTTTGATTGGCCACGGCAGTGGCCCAGTCGGTGGGGGCCGTGCCGTCAAAGGAATTCACGTACACCACAAACAGGGTGATTCCCTGCTGCTGCTGCAACTTGGTGATGGCCGCCTGGACGTCGGCCTTTTTGCTGCCCAGCACGTTGGCATTGTCAATGATGTACGTGCCCCCCGGTATGGTCACGGGAGGATCCGCCTGGGCTGCCGCGGCCGGGAAGACCATCAGCGCGGCAAACGCCACCGCCGCGAGCAGCTGGAAAAACAACTTGAACCTTGAAAACATCGCCCACCCTAATGTGCGCCAATTGTGCAGGACCGTGCTTGTGCCTCACCCATGATTCTATGGCGGAAAAATTGGCGGCGTCCATGTGGGCCTGCGGGGCTCCGCACCGCCGTGCACCCCGGCGCCGGGCGGGCCGCGGAAGCCGTTTGTGCCGGCGTCGGACATAATTGAAGCAGGGCGAATCCTTCACAGCTACCTTCCAGCGAACGTTCGTAAACGCACCAGCCCTGCAGACCATGATGAATATCAAGCAAGGGTTCAGCCCAAGAATTTTTCAATGAAGGGAAAAGCAAATGTCCGAGATCAATGGCGGGGACGGCATCCGCAACGAGGACGGCCCCGCAGGCATGCAGGAGGGCGACACCACCCCCATTCCGCAGGGTGCGCCGCTTGGCGACACCACCCCCATTCCCGCTCCGTCGCAGCCCGTAAATGCCTGGCAGGCACCCACCGCCCAGTACCCCGCCGCAGCAGAACCCCCGGCGCAGGCGCAACAGCCGGAGCCGCAGCGGGCCGAAACGCAGCCGGAGGCATCCCAGGCCGAGACGCGGCCAATGCCGCCCTACGCGGGCCCGCAGCACTCCGCGCCCCAGTACCCCTCGGCGCAGTCCCCGGCAACACCGTCCTACGGCCAGCCGTACGGCCAGCCCTACAGCCAGCCTGCGGAGGGCCAGGCCTATGGATCAACCGGGGACCAGCCCAACGGTTCCACGCATGCGGACGCCGGGTACCCGGCGTCGAACACGTACCCGCACGCACTGGCCCCGGCCGTGACAGCCGCCCCCCAGGCGGCCAAGCCGCGCAGGAAGGTGGGCATGGGCATGTTTGCAGCCAGCGTCATTGCCGCAGCGCTCATTGGCGGAGGCGCGGCAGCCGGCACCTCGGCCCTGATTGGTTCGCAGAACTCCGGCACGGTGGCCGCCTCGAACCAGCAGGCAGCCCCGCTGGTCATCAACAACCCCACTTCGGTCAACCAGATATCGGCCGCGGCAGCCAAGGCCATGCCGTCCGTGGTGACCATCTCCGCCACCAGCGGCAGTTCCGGCGGCACGGGTTCGGGCATCATCCTGGACACGGCCGGGCACATCCTCACGAACACCCACGTGGTGACGCTGGACGGGGCCGCCGCCCACGCCACCATCCAGGTGCAGACCAGCGACGGCAAGGTATATGCCGGCACCGTGGTGGGAACCGACCCGCTCTCCGACCTGGCAGTGATCAAGATTGATGCACCGAATCTGGTGCCGGCCACGCTGGGCGACTCCACCAAAATCAACGTTGGCGACACAGTCATTGCCATCGGTTCGCCGCTGGGCCTGAATGCCACGGTCACCGAGGGCATCATCTCCACCCTGAACCGCACCATCCAGGTTGCCTCCTCCGCCGTGCCGGCCACCCCCAACGACTCGTCGCAGGGCCAGGGCGGCGGCAACGGCTTCCAGTTCTCGCCTCCAGGCGGCGGCCAGAGCAACACCGCTGCAACCGGGTCCGTGAACCTCAACGTCATCCAGACGGATGCGGCCATCAACCCCGGCAACTCCGGAGGTGCGCTGGTGGACAGCACGGGCAAGATCATCGGCGTCAACGTGGCCATTGCCTCCACGGGAAGCTCCTCCAGCTCCACCAGCCAAAGCGGCAACATTGGCGTGGGCTTCTCCATCCCGATTGACCACGCCAAGCGCATCGCCAACGACATCATCTCCTCCGGCAAGGCCACCCACGGCCAGCTGGGCGTCTCGGTCAGCGGCACCTCGGCCCTGGGCAGCAACAGCCAGTTCTCGGCAGGGGCCACGGTGGCGGACGTGACCTCCGGCAGTGCCGCGGCGAAGGCGGGCATCCAGAAGGGTGATGTCATCACCGCACTGGGCGGGCGCACCATCTCCGATGCCTCGTCCCTGACGGCGGCCGTCCGGGAGGAGGCCGGCGGGGCCACCGTGAAGGTGACGCTGGTTCGCAACGGCAAGACGCTGGAAAAGGACGTCACGCTGGACACCATGCCGGCCAACTGAGCCGGAGCGGCATTGGAGTAGAGCACGGCAAGGAACGGATGGTGCGCCACTTTCACAGTGGCGCACCATCCGTGCTTAACGGCGCGCCGGCTTACGAGTCCGCGAGCGCGGCCGCCATGACAAGCTGGCCGGCGAAGTAAAGATTCGACCCACTAAATTCCGGCCCGGGCCCGGCACGAACTAAGCTACTAGACGAAAGGCCAAGGGCGATCCGCCGGCCCCGCCCAGGCGCTGGAAACGGGGCGCGGAACCATGCTCCCATGACACAAAGGACAGTAGTGGAAAACTCAGCACTGAACATTGTGGTACTCGTCAAATACGTGCCGGACACGCAATTTGACCGCCACCTCACGGGTGAAAGCCACCGCCTGGACAGGAACGAGAGCATTCTCTCCGAACTTGACGAGTACGCGCTGGAGGCCGCCCTGGCCCTGGCCGACGCCCGCGGCGGCGCCAAGGCCGGCAACACCGTCACGGCCCTGACCCTGGGCCCGGCGGCAGCAGCCGCCGCGGTGAAGAAGTCGCTGCAGATTGGCGCCACCTCAGGTGTCCACGTCAGCGACGATGCCCTCGCCGGCTCGGACGCCTCGGCCACGTCGCTGGCACTCGCTGCCGCCGTCAGGACGCTGGGACCCGTGGATCTGGTCATCACCGGCATGTCCTCGACGGACGGGGAAACCTCCATTGTCCCCGCGCAGCTGGCCGCCCGCCTGGGCCTGCCCCAGGTCACCTTCGCCTCCTCCCTGGAACTGGACGGCACCACCGTCACTGCCAGGCGCGACGGCGACGACGTCTCGGAGGAGGTCCAGGCCCAGCTGCCCGCCCTGGTGTCCGTGACCGACCAGGCCAACGAGCCCCGCTACCCCAACTTCAAGGGGATCCTGGCAGCAAAAAAGAAGAAGGTGGTGACGCTGTCCCTGTCGGACATCGGGGTGGAGGCCGGGGCCGTGGGCTCCGCCGGATCGCTGACCCGCGTCACCGCGGCGGCGGAGCGCCCCGCCCGCACGGCCGGAACCATCGTCACCGACACGGGCGACGCCGGCATTGCGCTCGTTGACTTCCTCGCCGCGCAGAAACTGATCTAAGGACCTCCCATGACTGCAATCGTTGTTTTCATTGACCAGGTGGACGCGCCCGGCAAGCTGCACCCCATCCACCACCAGCTGCTGACCCTGGCCCGCGGCGCCGGCGAGCCCGTGGCCGTGGTGGCCGGCCCCGTGGGCGCCGAACTGGCCGCCGAGCTGGGCAGCTACGGCGTGGCCCGTGTGGTCCATTCCGGGCAGGCCGAGCTGGCCGATTACCTGGTGGCGCCCAAGGCCGAGCTGGTGGCGCAGGCCGCAGCGGCCGTTTCCGCCGCGGCCGTGCTGGTGGATAACAGCCCGCAGGGCAAGGAAATCGCGGCCCGCGTGGGCGTGGCGCTCAACGCCGGCGTCATCACCGATGCCGTGGGCGTGTCGAACGACGGCGGCGCCCTCGTGGCCCATAAATCCGTCCTGGCCGGTTCATGGACCGTGGATGCCCGGGCCACCACGGCCGTGTCGGTCATCAGCGTCAAGGCGCACAGCGTGGACGCCGCGCCGGCACCCGGGGCGGCCGTTGCCGCCGTCGAACGTCTTGAGGTGGCATTCTCCCCGGCCAGCCTGGGGGCTCGGATTACCAAGCGCACACCCAGGGAATCGTCGGGGCGGCCGGAGCTGGAGGATGCCCGCATTGTGGTGGCCGGCGGTCGCGGCCTGGACGGCGACTTTGGCCCCGTCGAGGAGCTCGCCGACGTGCTCGGTGCGGCAGTGGGCGCCTCCCGGGCCGCCACGGACGCCGGCTGGATTTCCCATGCCGCGCAGGTGGGGCAGACAGGCAAGAAGGTTTCCCCGCAGCTGTACATTTCCGTGGGCATCTCCGGGGCCATCCAGCAAAAGGCCGGCATGCAGACGTCCAAGGTGATCGTGGCCGTCAACAAGGATTCGGAGTCGCCGGTGTTTGAAATTGCCGACTTCGGCATTGTGGGCGACCTGTTCAAGGTGCTCCCGCAGGCCGTGGAGGAGATCAAGCGCCGCCGCGCCTAGCCTCCCAACTGTGCATCAGAAACTGCACTCGAATCAATCTAATACGGTTGGTCTTGCTGCAGTTTCTGATGCACAGTTGCTTAAGCGGCGGTCCCTAGAAGCCGGCCACCCCGTTCGGGGTGCCCAGTCCGGTGGTGCCGTCCCAGCCAGCCCGTGCGTTGCACCACTGCGTCGTGGGGCACGTGCCGTTGGAGCCCGTGGTCACGTCGAACAGGCTCCCTGCGTGGGCGTACGGAATCGCATTGGCGTAGCTGCCGGTGGCGGCGGAGCCGGTGTTGCCGCTGAGGGCGTACACCGAGGCGATGATCGGCGAGGCCTCGCTGGTGCCGCCGAACTGGCCCCACGTCGAGGATGAGCTCGACGTCGGGTAGTAGACGGCCAGCCCGCCGGTGTTGGGGTCGGACGCTGCGGCCACGTCATTCATGGCGCGCCCTGCACAGCCGGTGCCTGAGGCGGATGCCGCCGCGAGGGCCGGATTGAGGCTGGAACAGCCCGAACCTGTCCCGGTCCACACGGTTTCGTTCCATCCGCGTGCGTTGGCTGCCGCGGAGAGGGACGTGCCGCCCACTGCGACAACGTAGCTCGACGACGCCGGGTAGGAGGCGCCCTGGTAGCCGTTGTCGCCGGCGCTCGCGGTGACCGCAATGCCGGGGAAGTTGTAGTACTTCCCATAGGTGGAATCGGAGGCGTCCGAACCGCCGTAGCTGTTCGAAATGGCCACGACGCCGGGGAGCCCCGCGGCGGTCTGGACTGCCGTGCCGAGGTTGCCGAAGGACGCCGAGGTGGCCTGCAGCACCACGATCTTGCAGTCGGGACACGCGGCGGAGACGGCGTCGACGTCGAGCGCCTGCTCCTGCGCCCAGCCCGTGTTGGCGCGCGGCAGCTTGGTGCCGCCTGTTTGGTTGAGGATCTTCAGGCAGCCGTTCGCCGTGGTGCACGCGGGCAGGCCGAACTGTGCACGGTAGACGCCCAGGTCGCGCTCGAGGTTGGGGTAGCCGTAGGCGTCGACAATCGCCACCGTCCGGCCTCCGGAGGACAGGCCCGTCAGCTTGTAGGCGCTCTTGAGCTGGGCCGGGGTGAGGGCGGTGGCGGGCGGGGCGGCGGCATTCGTGATGGGCCGGCCGGAGGGGTCGGCCGCCTGCCGGGCGGTGCAGGCAGCGTCCCCGTGCTTCGGAGTTGCGCAAACCTGGATCGACCGGCTCGACGGCGCAGCCTGCGCCGGCGCGGACCCTGCGACGAGCGCTGTCAGCATGAGCAGGCCGGAGCCTGCCAGGGCGAAGATTTTTTTCATGTACCAAATCTCCTTCGTGAACGACCGCCCGGCGTGTGACATTTTTGTCACACGGACTTTACATTTTAGTCAAGGCGATCTGGATGGAGACTGGCAGACCGGTTGCGGCTTTGGCAACGGCTGGCGGGCTATTGCCAGCAAATTCACAGCTTGGTGGCGCTCAGGCAGGGACGGAGCCGACGCCGATCAGCGCGTCCGAGTTCATCTCCACCTGCGGGCCCACGGAGTGGATGAAGTCGCGCCGGACCCGGGCGATGGCCTCGGGATCGCGGGGGAGCAGGGTGCGCCACCCGCTGCCCATGACCAGGTTCCAGGCCATGTCGTCATCCACGGACAGGGTCAGCGGGTGCCGGGAAACGGACACGTCTTCAAGTCCGCGCTCCGACAGCCAGCCGGCCAGGGATTCCGCGGAGGCAATTTTGGCCATGTTCTGGTTGGGCAGGGGCACCACGCCGGCCAGCCGCGGGCGTTCCTTGATGGCGGCCTCCAGAATGCGGCCGGCAAAGGGCTCCAGCGCCCCCTCCACCCACGTGCTGGCGACCAGGCGGCCGCCCGGGCGCAGCATGGACGCCAGGTGTTCCACTCCCGCCTCCATGTCGGAGAAAAAGAACATGCTGTAGGAACACAGCACGGCATCGAAGGTGCGGTGTCCGCGCCACTGGGTGACGTCGGCTTCGGTGAGCGTGGTGTTCAGGATGTGCCGCTCGGCCAGGTTGGCCGCGGCAATGCGCAGCAGCCCGGTGGAGAGGTCGACGCCGTCGACAGTCCCGTTGGGTCCCACGGCCAAGGCTGCCGGCAGGGTGGCCGCCCCGGTGCCGCAGCAGGCGTCGAGGACCTTTTCGCCCGGCTGCAGCACGGCCGCCTCCGCCACGTCGCGGCCCATGGGGTCCCACAGCTTGTCCGCCCACAACTCAAATTGCAGGGCCCCGTCGGTGAAAGCCAGGCCAGGATCGCGAGCGGACATGTATACCTCCGGTGGTTGGAACTGTGGATGAAAGGTGGGGCGGATGCGGCCCGGGTCAGGGCTGCAATTGCGCCCCGGCAAAGCCGTTCTGCCGCCAGGCCTCGTACACCGCGATGGAGGCGGAGTTGGCCAGGTTCAAGGAGCGCAGGGCCGGGAGCATGGGCAGCCGGACGCGAGCCGTCACGTGGGGGTCGTGCTTGGCGGAATCGGGCAGGCCCACCGACTCTCGGCCGAACATGAGCACGTCGCCGGGCCGGTAGGCGATGTCGGAATAGCCTGTTTCCCCGTCCGAGGTGAAGGCAAAGACCCGTTCCGGGGCCAGCGCCTCCCACGCCGCGTCGAGGGACTTGTGGACCGTCACCACCGCCAGGTCGTGGTAGTCCAGCCCGGCCCGGCGCAGCTTGGCGTCGGAAAAGTCGAAGCCGAGGGGTTCCACCAGGTGCAGCTCCGCCCCGGTGATGGCCGCCAGGCGGATGGCGTTGCCGGTATTGCCGGGGATCTCCGGGGTGACAAATAAGATGCGAAACACCGTTTCAGCTTACCGTGTCAGTACATGCCGCCGAGCAGCCGGCTGAGCACCTGCAGGTCAACCACGTTGGGGAGGGGGCCCGATGCCAAAAAGTGCTTGGCTTCGCGCACAAACCGGGCTGCGTTGGCCACGTTCACCACGGCGGACCCGTCCGGTTCGCCGCCACGCACATAGTCAATGACCGGCTCAAACAGGTTTCCCGTGCTGCTGTGCACGCACACCCAAGAGGTCACATTGCACTCGGGGAACAATTCCTGCAAGGCCCGCGTGGCCGGAATCAGCTGCGGGGGAGCGGCCACCCGGCTCCCGTGGATCAGCGTGCTGCCGTCCCAGCGGAAGGCGCCGTCGGGCACCAGCATGGAACCCACCACGGCAATCCGGTAGCCGGAGACCAGCACATGGTCCAGGTAGCCGCGGCCGCCGGGTGCCTCCAGCCCGTTGATGAGCCGGGCCGCGGGGATGCCCGGCAGCACCTGCTGCATGATCAACTGGGCCGTGCGCGCCTCCCGGGCCAGCCGGGATGCTGCGCCAAAAACGCCGCGTTTGCGCGGGGCGCCGTGGACGGGCTGGGCGGCGACGGACCGGGGCAGCAGGGGCACGCCGCCGTCGGCCGTGGAGTCGTAGGGCGGAACATACACGGCGGGATCGCCCGCGGTGTTCCGGGTCTCCTGGCCGCGGCGGGTGCTGAAGGTGCCGTTGAACCCCGCACCGGAAAACGGCTCGCCGGCCCCGCTTCGGCCCGAACTTCCTGCTGAACCCCCCGTGGCTGTGGCGCGGCCGGTGGCGGGCCGGTAGCTTCTGTCGTAGCTGCGCCGCGCATCGGGATCGTTGAGGACCTCGTACGCCTCGGTGACCTTGCGGAACATGGCCGGGTCGCCGCCGTGGTCCGGGTGGGAAATCCTGGCCGCCTTGCGGTACGCAATCTTGATTTCGCGCTGGGTCGCCGTGCTGGGCACGCCGAGGACCTGGTAATGCGTGAGGAACTGCTCGCCCACTGGGGACCTTTCGATTGCGCCGGGATTCTGCCATTCTAGCGGGGCGCCCTGCGGGGATTCGCACGGTGCCGCGCGCGAAGGGCGGTGCCCAGGGAGGTGCCCGGCGCGGCCGCCTGTCGGTAAGGTGGGGTGCGTGAATCGATTCCTGGGGGACACGGCGGGCCCGTCCACAACTGCCCGTTGGGCCCGGCGGGCGGACGGCAAGGGCGGCGCCGTGGCGGTTGCCGCAACTGCCCTGTCCATGGCCCTGGCCGGCTGCACCATTGCCCTGCCGGCCCCGCAGCCTGCCGTGACCTCCCGCCCCACGGCAGCCGCAAGTTATGCCGCGCCCACCATCCAGGCCGGGCACGACGCCGCTGCCGTGGCCGCGAAAAACATGACGTTCGACGCCGGTGCCACCCTTTCGCCGAACGTCGCCGTCGGCTTTGCCAGTGTTTTGGACCAGCCTGGCCAGTCCGCGGACGGGCCCCAGCTGCCGCCCGCGTGGAAGCTCGTGAAGAACAATGTGGCCGGGGAAACCCAGTACTCCAATGCTGCCGGCTGCGCGGCGGCCTATTGGGTCACGGCCAACCAGGGCCCGCTCATAGCAGCCGGTGACGACAGGGCCTCCACCGAGAACCTGATGAAATACCTGATTCCCTCGGTGGTCCCGGAGGCCCTGCAGGAATCGTCCCTGCCGTGGTCATCGGAAGCCGGCCGGAAGGCCCCTTCAATCAGCTTCCTCGCCTACCGCACCAAGGCGGCGGCGGGCGTGCCGGCCAGCATGGTGTGGGGCAGGCTCCTGGGCACTGCGGGCACGGGGCTGGTGGTCAGCCTGTCCTGCCCGACCGATGCCCTGCTGGCCAGGACCACCCCGGAACTCATGGCGAAGCTCGCAGTGGCCCCGCCCACCTCCTGAGGTCCGGCGCCTGTGGTGGCAGGATGCGGTCAGGGACGGGGGCGGAGGTAGCGCAGGAACAGCATCGATTCGGCCTTTAGGATGTGGGCCAGCTCCATCCGCTGCGGGCCTGTTGCGAGGGCCGCACCCGGATGCACATGTGAGATGCGCCGTGCCGATCCGCCCGCCAGCAGCGG
Organism: Arthrobacter sp. A2-55; assembly: GCF_025548615.1. NCBI lineage: Bacteria > Bacillati > Actinomycetota > Actinomycetes > Micrococcales > Micrococcaceae > Arthrobacter > Arthrobacter sp. A2-55. The sequence continues at coordinate 10,386 of NZ_JAJLOZ010000057.1, forward strand.
CGACACGGTCAGGCACAGCTCGTCCACCAGCCCCGCAGCCTGGAAGGTGCCCAGCAGGGTGGGCCCGCCCTCGGAATGGATGCGCGGCATCCCCAGCGAGGACAGCAAAGCCAGGAGGGCGCCGGCGTCGAGCGCCTCCGCCCCTGCATCCATGACCTGCGCGACGCCGGACAGTGCGGCCCGGCGGTCGGCCGGCGCTGCCGCCGTGGTGAAGACATAGGGGGTGGCCGGGGCGTCGTGGAAGACTGGCAGCTGAGGGTCAAGGTCCAGCGACCCGGACACGATGGCCAGTGGCGGATGCGGCACCAGCCCGTGTTCCCGGCGCCAGTCCTGTGCCTGCTTGCTGAGGAGCTGGCCGCCGTAGCCTTCGGTGCGGATGGTCTGGGCGCCCACCAGGATCACGTCGGCATGGCGGCGCAGCAGCTGGAAAATGTGCTGGTCGGCGGCGTTGCCCAGCGTGCCGGAGCGGCCGTCCACCGTGGCCGCGCCGTCTATGCTGGCGACGAAGTTGAAGCTCACCCAGGGGGAGGCCGCCTCCGCAGGGCGGCCCGCGGCATACAGCTTGAGCAGCTCGCTGTCAGACAGCCCCCCCGAAGGCAGAGCCCCGGAAGGGAAGACCCGCTCAATCACTGCTGGTTTCCTGCGGGGTGGGCCGGCTCGTTGACGTCACCCATGTTGTGTTTGAGGTACGCAGGGGCGCGCCAGCCCAGCACGGCCTCCGTCATGCGGATGGCGGAGTTGGCGGAGGCCACATTGTGCATGCGCAGAATCCGGGCGCCGCCCAGGATGGCAATGACGCCGCTGGCCAGGGAACCCTCCAGGCGCTCCGACTTGTCCTGGTTGAGCGTTTCGCCGATGAAGTCCTTGTTGGATACGGCAGCCAGGGTCGGGTAGCCCAGGGCGGCAATTTCCTGGAACCGGCGGGTGATTTCCAGGGTGTGCAGCGTGTTTTTGTTGAGGTCGTGCCCCGGATCGATGATGATCTTCCCGGCCGGGACGCCCAGGGAGACGGCCAGCTCCACTTTTTCCTGCAGGAAGGCGGCCACCTCGGCAACCACATCCACATAGTGCGGATGCGGGTAGACGGTGCGCGGCCTGGCCAGTGAATGCGTGATGATCAGGTGCGCGCCGGACTCCGCCACCACGGAGGCCAGCTCGGGATTGGCCAGCCCCGTGGTGTCATTGATGACGTGCGCCCCGGCGACAATGCTGCGCGCCGCCACCTCCGGCAGGAACGTGTCCACGGAAATGATCACGTCGCTGGCAGCCGAAACCGCCTCAATGACGGGGACCACCCTGTCGCCCTCCTCGCCTGCGGTCAACGGCGGGCCCGGAGCAAACGGGACCCCGCCAATGTCAACCCAGTCGGCGCCCTGTTCCACGGCGGCCAGCGACGCCGCCACCGCGGCGTCGAGCGCAAAGGTGGCGCCGCCGTCGTAAAACGAATCCGGAGTCCGGTTCACAATGGCCATGAGCGCCACCTGCCGGCTGAAGTCCAGGGTCCGGGCACCAAAGTGGTGAACGGCGTGGAGCAGCGGCGGCGTGTAAAACGGCGCCGCTGAGCCGGCTGCGGTGGGGGAGGGCTGCAGAGTAGTCATCCCCTCCATCAAATAGCCTCTAGCGGCGTTTTCGGGTCAGCCAGCTTGGCCGTGTCGACGGTGCGGCCGGAGGAGATGAGGTCCTTGATGGCGTCCTGGACGTCCCAGATGTTCACGTTCATCCCTGCCACAACGCGGCCCTCCAGCACCCAGAAGGCAATGAATTCGCGGGCCGCGAGGTCCCCGCGGACCACCACGTCGGCGTCCTTGGTCAGCGCGCCAAAGCCGGAGTACTCCATGCCCAGGTCAAACTGGTCGGTGTAGAAGTAGGGGATGTCATCCAGCACCGCGTCCTGGCCCAGCATGGACTTGGCGGCCACCTTGCCGCTGGCAATGGCGTTGGCCCAGTGCTCGGAGCGGGCGTAGGCGTTGGTCACCGGGTGCAGGGAGTTGGCCACGTCGCCGGCGGCAAAAATGTCCGGGTCCGAGGTGGCCAGGCTGCCGGTGACCTCAATGCCGTTGTTGATGGTGAGCCCGGCATCCTTGGCCAGCCCAATGTTCGGGACAACGCCGACGGCGACAACCACCAGGTCCGCCGGCAGGACTTCCCCGGTGGTGGTCAGCACGGAGCTGACCTTCCCGTCCGTGCCCTGGATTTCGGCGGCACTGGAGGGAAGCACGAACTTCACGCCTGCCTCCTCGTGGCGGGCGGCAAACACCCCGCCCAGCTGCTTGCCGATCGCGATGGACAGCGGCACGTCCTCCAGTCCCAGCAGAGCCACGTTGTTGCCCAGCTCGCGGGCCGTGGCGGCAATTTCCATGCCGATCCAGCCGGAACCGATCATGACCAGGTTGTGCCCGCCGGCGGAAAGCAGTTCCTTCATGGCAACCGAGTCCGCCTTGCTGCGGAAGTAGTGCACGCCGTCGAGCTCCACACCCTTGAAGGGGATGACGCGCGGCGAGGCTCCGGTGGCGATCAGCAGCTTGGCGTAGGGCAGCGTTTCGCCGTTGGCGAGCGTGACGGTGTGGGCGGCGGGGTCCACGGCGGTGGCTGCCGTGGAGGTGAGCACTGTGACATTGTTTTCGCCGTACCAGGTGGCGGCCAGCGGCAGCAGGGCATCCTCGCCCTCCTTGCCGGACAGGAAGCCCTTGGACAGCGGCGGGCGCTGGTAGGGAATCTCGGGTTCGTCGGCGACAATCGTCACCGGGCCGGCGTAGCCTTCCTTGCGGAGGGTCTCGGCTGCCGTGGCGCCGGTGAGGCCTCCGCCAATGATGACCATGCCGGGGGTGGTGGTTGATTCACTCATGATTGAAACTCTTTCCGTGGAAGTCCTTGTTTCCTGAATAACGCGTTTCCTGAATAAAAATGTGGGGTGTTAGCCCGGGAATTGTGCGCGCAGGGGGCCTTCGCCCGCCAGCTCGCCGGTGAACACCGAGGTGCGGGTCAGGGAGCCGGAAACTTCCACGCCGCGCAGGGACATGCACATGTGCTCAGCCTCCAGGACCACCCCGACGCCCCGGGGTGAGAGCGTCTCTTCCAGCCAGTCTGCCACTTGCTGGGTCAATCGTTCCTGGACCTGGAGGTCGCGGGCAAAAAGTTCCACGCCGCGGGCCAGCTTGGAGAGGCCGAACAGCCTTTCGCCCGGCAGGTAGCCCACATGGGCCACGCCGCGGAATGGCAGCAGGTGGTGCTCGCACAGGGAGTGGAAGGGGATGTCCTTGACCAGCACCAGCCCGGCGTACCCTTCCTCATTGGGGAACGTTGTCCACGTGGTGTCGCGCGGGGTGAGCATTTCAGCGTAGGCTGCTGCCACGCGGCGCGGAGTGTCCAAAAGGTGCGGGCTGTCAACGTCACGGCCCAGTGCCCGGAGGAAATCGGCAATGGCCGCTTGTGCCGCTGGAAGGTCAATGGATGGCGCTGCATCCAGAGCAGATTCCTCATAGGCGAGGAGGTCGGGGAGGGCGGCACTAGTAATTGACATGTGCTGATCCTTTCTAAATCTTGTATTCTTGACTTTAGAAGCGCAGGCTCGAAGCGTCAAGTGGGGCGTCATAAAGGACGGCCCCGGACAACAACACAATTGAAGGCACGCAGTCATGAACAAAGTCCAGCAACAGGCATCCCTGAGCGAGGCGGAGCGGCTCAGTGCCGTGGCGTCCCTGGGCGATCCGGTGCGCAAGACGCTTTTTGAGCTGCTGCGCCGGAGTCCGCGGGCCCTCAGCCGGGATGATTGCGCCGAAGCGCTGGACCTGCCCAAGAGCACCGTCCGCGCCCACCTGGACAGGATGGTGGCCGATCGGATCCTGGACGTGGATTTCCGCAAGGTGGGGGTGCGGACGGGCCCCGGTTCCGGCCGCCCCACCAAGCTGTACACCGTGGCGCTGGCCGAGGTTGGCGTCTCCGTCCCGGCCCGCCACTATGACCTGGCTGCCGAGCTCCTGGCCGCCGCCGTGCAGCATTCCATGGATTCCGGCGTTGAGGTCCGGGATGCGCTGGCCACCGTGGCGTTCGACGCCGGCAGGGAGTTGGGTGCCCAGGCTGGCAGCATCGCCGTCGTCCTGGAAAACACCGGGTACGATCCAGGCCCGGACGGCGAAGGCGGGACCATCATGGCCAACTGTCCGTTCCACCAGCTTTCCCGGGAGCACACCGGGGTGGTCTGCTCGCTCAACGGCGCGCTCCTGAACGGGGTGCTGGCCGGCTGCGGGGACAACAGCCACGTCATTGAGCCGGACAGCAACCTCTCGCACTGCTGTGCGCGGATTGTCCCGAAGGGCCCATAAAGCAGTTCCGGCGGCCGCCCTTGGGTTGTGAACCAAGGGGCAGCCGCCGGAAACCGGGTGGATGGTGCCTACTGCACGGCCGCCAAGGCGTTGACGATGCCGTCGCCGTAGTAGCTGTTGTTGCCCAGGGAGCCCACGCATTCAGCGCCCTTGGGTGCGGCCGAAAGCATGCAGATCTGGTCATCGGCCTGTTTGCGCAGCTGGGAGATCAGCTGATTCGGCTTCCAGCCGGGGTGCTCCGACTTCATCAGGGCCAGGACGCCGGCCACATGCGGGGAGGCCATGGAGGTGCCGCTGAGCAGCCCGTACTTGTTGTTCGGCAGCGTGGAAAGGATCCGGGATCCCGGTGCCGCCACATCGATGACGTTCAGGCCGCGGTTGGAGAAGTTGGACAGCTTGCCCGCCTGGTCGGTGGAGGCAACGGTCACCACGCCGTCCAGCTCGGTGGGCATGTCCTTGCAGTGGTTGTTGATCTGGCGGGCAATTCCGGTGGCGTCGTTCGGGCTGACGTTGTCGGTGGTCTTGTTGGCCAGGTCGTAGGAGGAGTTGCCGGCGGCCGCGGCGTGCACCACGCCCTGGTCCGTGGACCAGTTGACGGCCCGCTCCACGGCCACGCGTACGGCCAGCTGGTCCGGCTGGTCGTCACACCAGAACTGCACCGGGTCAATGTAGTAGCTGTTGTTGGTGACGTCCATGCCCTTCATGCCTGCCCACATGAAGCCGCAGATGGCGTATTCAGGGTAGATGGAACCGGCGTCGTTGACCACCTTGACGGAGGCCATGCGGACGTTGGGTGCCACGCCCACAATGCCCACGCCGTTGCGTGCGGCGCCGATGATCCCGGCCACGTGGGTGCCGTGCGAGGAGCTGGTGGGGTTCCAGCCCGTGGGCGAGGTGTCCGGGCGGCCGGCATTGGTGCAGTTGACCGAGTTGGCAACGTCGATGTTTGCCTTCAGGTCCGGGTGGTTCGGGTCGATGCCGCTGTCCAGGACGCCCACCAGCACGTTCCGTGATCCGTCCGTGAGCTGGTGTGCAGCATCCGCCTTGACCTGGGCAAGGTTCCACTGCTCAACCTCGCGGGGGTCCAGGGCGACGCCGTCGAACGTGGCATCGCCATAGGCCAGGTCGGCGTTGGCCAGCTGCTTGCTGCGCAGCTGGGGCGCCTTTTGCCACGGCGTGGCGATGCCGTCCGGGGTGCCCTCGGCGACGGCGATGGTGCGGGTGGCGCCCACCGACTCCACCGAGGAATTGCCGTACTTGAGCACATCCGCACGGAAACTGGCGCGGTCTGACTGGACAATGACCACGCCGATCTCCGGCCACTCCTGCACGGTGACTCCGCCCGCGGCCTTCACGGCCTCCAGGACCTTTTCAGTCTTGTTGGCGTTCTGGGCCTTTGCATTGACCACATAGCTCATCAGCACGCCGTCGGGCGCGGCAAAGTCGATGGGCGTGGACTGCTGGCCGGGCGCCGCCATGGCGCCGCCGCTGAACAGGGCGGTGGCGGCGACGGCGACGGCGCACAAGGCAGCAGCCGACCTTCGGCGGAACAAAGCTGTCTTCATGTTTTTAATCCCCCATGGATTATTGAGTGATGTCGGACACGCCAGATCCTGCCATCGGCCTGTGCGATTGACAAATTTGACACCGACACTGGCGTGTCCCTTCTTGGGGGCGCGGGCCGGCGGGAGACACGCCGCCGTGATGCCGTAGAATTGACCGGTGCCCGTGTATCTTGACCACGCGGCGACCACGCCCATTTCGGCCCCGGCCCTCGCCGCACTGACCTCCGTTATTTCCCGTAGCGGCAATCCGTCCTCCCTGCACGGCGCAGGCCGCCGTGCCCGGGCCACGGTGGAGCAGGCGCGCGAAACCATCGCCCTGGCGGCCGGCGCCCACCCCAGCGAGGTCATTTTCACCTCCGGCGGCACCGAGGCGGACAACCTCGCCGTCAAGGGCCTGTTCTGGTCCCGTCGCGCAGCCGATCCCCGCCGCACCCGCATCCTGGTCTCCACCGTGGAGCATGCCGCCGTGCACGAAACCGTGGAGTGGCTGGAAGCCCAGGAGGGCGCCGAGGCCGTCTGGATCCCGGTGGATGTCACCGGCGTGCTGGACCTGGACGCGCTGAAAAAGGAACTGGACAGCGGCGGCGCGGACACCGTGGCCCTCATTACCTGCATGTGGGCCAACAACGAGGTGGGCACGGTGGAGCCCATTGCGGAGGTCGTGGCGCTCGCCGCCGCCCACGGCATTCCCGTGCATTCGGACGCGGTGCAGGCCTTCGGCTCGGTGCCCATCAACTTCCGCGAATCGGGCCTGGCCGCCATGTCCATCAGCGGCCACAAGATCGGCGGGCCGGTGGGCGTTGGCGCCCTTCTGCTGGGACGGGCAGTGAACCTCACCCCCGTGCAGCACGGCGGCGGGCAGGAACGCAAGGTCCGTTCCGGAACGCTGGACACCGCCGGCATCGCCGCCTTTGCCGCGGCTGCCGAGGACGTCACCTCACACTTGGACGTGGAGGGCGCCCGGATTGCCGGGCTCCGCGACCGCATCATCGCCGCTGTCCGGGAACTGGTCCCTGAAGCTGTGTTGCGGGGCGTGGACCCGGCCATTAGCCCCGGCGGACGGCTCCCCGGCAACGCCCACTTCACCTTCCCGGGCTGCGAAGGGGATTCGCTGCTGTTCCTGCTGGACATGGCCGGGATTGAATCCTCCACCGGCTCCGCCTGCACGGCCGGGGTGCCCCGTCCCTCCCACGTGCTGCTGGCCATGGGCCTGGACGAGGACACGGCCCGCGGCGCCCAGCGGTTCAGCCTGGGGCATACATCCGGCCCCGCGGACGTTGACGCCTTTGTGGCGGCTTTGCCGCAGGCGCACGCGCGCGCTAAACAGGCCGGCATGGCGGGCCATAAATCCACCATTGAAACCGCCAGCACCAAGTAGCGCCCTCCGGTTGAGCGCAATCCGGCGGTTGAGCTTGTCGAAACCCGGGATCTCGAAACCACTCCGGTAATTGGGCTGCAAAAGATCCAAAGAACAGTGAAAGGTACGTAATGCGAGTATTGGCTGCCATGAGTGGCGGGGTTGACTCCGCTGTAGCTGCAGCACGGGCAGTGGATGCCGGGCACGACGTCGTCGGCGTCCACCTGGCGCTCTCCCGCATGCCCGGGACCCTCCGGACAGGCAGCCGCGGCTGCTGCACCGTGGAGGACTCCAATGACGCCTGGCGGGCCTGCGACCTGCTGGGCATTCCGTACTACGTGTGGGACTTCTCCGAGCGGTTCAAGGAGGACGTGGTCCAGGACTTCATTGACGAATACGCCGCCGGCCGCACCCCGAACCCCTGCATGCGCTGCAACGAGCGCATCAAGTTTGCTGCGCTGCTGGAGAAGGCCATTGCTCTGGGCTTTGACGCCGTCTGCACGGGCCACTACGCCAAGGTCATCACGGACGCAGACGGCAACGCGGAACTGCACCGCGCGGCGGACTGGGCCAAGGACCAGAGCTACGTGCTCGGCGTGCTCACGCATGAGCAGCTCCGGCACTCCATGTTCCCGCTCGCGGACACCCCGTCCAAGGCCGAGGTCCGCGCCGAGGCGGAGCGCCGCGGCCTGTCCGTGGCCAAGAAGCCGGACAGCCACGACATCTGCTTCATTCCAGACGGCGACACCGCCGGATGGCTGGCCGAGCAAATCACCATGACCCCGGGCGACATTGTCGACGAGTCCGGCGCGAAGGTGGGCGGGCACGACGGCGCCAACCAGTTCACAGTGGGCCAGCGCCGCGGCCTGAAGCTGGGAACGCCGGCGGCGGACGGGAAGCCGCGCTTTGTGTTGGAGATCCGGCCCAAGGAAAACAAGGTGGTGGTGGGGCCGCACGCCCTGCTGGCCATTGACGAGCTCAAGGGCATCAAGGTCTCCTGGGCCGGGCTGCCCATCGCCGAGGTCGCCACGGGCGAAGAATTCGACTGCCACGCCCAGGTCCGTGCCCACGGCGACCCCGTACCGGCCCGTGCCTGCGTCACCGAAGTGACGGACGACGGCGTTTCCCGCCAAAGCTTGACTGTCACCCTGGGTGAGCCGCTGCGCGGCGTGGCCCCGGGCCAGACCGTGGTCCTGTACCAGGGCACCCGCGTGCTGGGCCAGGCGACCATCGATTCGGCCCGCTCGCTGGCCCGCCCCGAACTGGCGTAGACGCCGATATTCAATGCACCGACTCGGCGAGTTTGGTCTTGGTGGTCATTTCTCGGTCCTAGCGGGAGTTTCCCGGCTGGTGGTGGTGATGGGTGTGTTTGTGCAGGTCAGGGGCTGTTTTTGGTGTTTGGGAGTGTATGACCTAACTTTTCTTGGGTGCCCATTTGTTGAGGTTGAAGATCTGAGCGAGGGCGGCGTGGGTGTCGATGTCCTCGGTGAGCATGCGCCGGGCTTTGGGGCGGCCGCCGGTGGAGGGGTAGATCATCACGGTTTCACCGATGCTTCCGAGGCGTTCCAGGAGTTCCTTTACGGAGTGGTGTTCGCCTGCTTTGTCGGCTTCCCGGCGCATGAGGTGGGCGATTTGCAGGGCCAGGACGCAGGTGAAGGTGTGGATGCGGATGTTGTGCTCGGACCAGTGGTGCATGGGTGAGAACGAGACCACGTGCGGGTCCTTGAGTTGCCGGAACCCGAACTCGGCATCGGACTGGGAACGATAGGCAGCCACAAGATCCCTGATGGGCCAGTGCTCGTGGGAGGTCACCAGGACGCGCTTGCCGAACACCTCCTCCTCGAGTGCAGCTTGTTCTCTCTTGTTGAGGGTGGTGGTGATCCGGTGGCTGGCCGGGGTGTCCCCGGTGATGGTGACCTCCAGGACGCGGCGGAGCCAGGGATCGTTCGTGATGGTCTTGATGTGGGCGGTGAGCTCGGTGGTGGTGCGCCGCGCCTTGCCGCGGGCCAGGGTGTCGGCAAGCTCGTCCAGTTTGGCCTGGGCCTTGGCCAGGGTCTGGGCGAACCCTGCGACCTGCTTGGCATGCAGGGTCGGTGAATGGGTCAACACCACCCTGCGCTCGGCACCGTAAACGACCCTGCGCGCCTCGGTCGCGCTCAGCCCGCCGAAGCGGTCCCTATCGACGATGGCACGGTCTTTTTCGGGGAGTTTGAGCAGGTCCGCAACCTGGGAAGGAGGGATGGAGCCGACGAACGCCAGGTTGGTGTCGGTGACGCGGGAAAAGTTGCTGGCCGAGTTCTGTCCGGCATCAAAAACCACGGTGACCTCCGGCGCCACCGTTACCCCGGCCGTTTCGGCGAGCTTCTTGTGGCGGGCGCCGAGGGCCTCGATCATGAGGGGGAACTGGGTGACGTCGGGCTTGTTGCCCGGGTACGCGTGGGCGAACAGTGGGATTCCCCCGTCACGGGTGATCACCAGACCCAACCCGACAAGGCGCAGGTCCGTCCGTTTCTGCTTCGCCTTCCCGCGCTGGGCGATCGGCGCCGCCTCGTTGGCCGAGTCGATGTAGGTGGCGAAGTTCGTCATGTCCAGTGCCAGGGCGGAAATATCCAGGTTGAACTCGGCCACCATCGCCACCGCGATGCGCTCCTCAATCACGGCCAGCTCGTCCAGGGACACGCTGTGCATGGCTTCCCAAAACTTGCGGTGGTCCAGCACCTTGGTGGGGATCTTCGTGAACCGGTCCGCGGCCGTGGTCTTCCACCAATCGGCGAACCCGGCCTTTGACGTCGGGGCCACGACCCGGTTCAACGCCGCCAACGCCAGGTACGTCCCGACCGAGGCGCCGGCGTCCTTGCGCCGGGCACCCACCACCGAATCGATGATCCCGGCCACATCCAGCCGCTGAAGGATGCCCCAGACCGCGGCGCTGTCTCCGAAGCCCAGGTGCCGTGTCTTCTCCGGCACAATGGCGGCTTCCTTGGCGTCAAGGAGGTCCTCAATGTCCTTCGCGGAGCCCAGATATCGTTCGGAAACCATCTTCGGCTTCCCGTCGATCCGCCCCATTTCACGCAGGTACCAGTAGACCTTGTGGTTGACAGTTTTCTTGTAGAGCGCCATGCCACCCATCATACTTTAGGTCATACACATTTTCTCGAAAAGAAGGCCCCGACACGCCGCAACCTACGCGGTTTTTATTTTGTCGGGGCCCTCAAAAACGAAATAGCCGGGAAACTCCCGCTAGGCGCCGGGCAACGATCGCCAGCACTGTACGGACAACGCAGCAGGGCGCATCTAGGGGATTAGTACTGGCCCTTGATAGTGAGGATAATCTTTGCAACTTCGAGGAGGGTTATCCCGATGGCGAGTGGGAAGACTCTTCGGGCGTTGCGCTTCTGCAGCTTTCCTTTTTTGCCCCGATCCGGACCAAAAGCCAGCACTCCTAGAAACATAGCGCCCAACGCACAAAACACAGTGGCAATCCACAACAGGGGACCAACGGCCTGCATGGACGCCTGAGGAATTACGCCGAGATTCATTTGAGTATAAATTTCGTGGCTGATCATCGCTCGGTCAACCATTTCGATATATTCGTTCCCTTTACGAGTTGATCGAAGGTTCCTTTTCCAATTCGGGAAATCCATTCAGATTCTGAACTAACCTCGTGCATTTAAACTTTCCACATCTTTTCTTGGTTAACTATTGGACTAATTATCGTGACTTGTCGCATGATGGCTCCGAACCGCAGAACTGATTGGCCGCGCCGTCGGTCAGGGTCTATTTGCGCATCATGGTGGTTTCGGAGGCACTGTCGTGGGGCGCAGTTGTCGCTTGCTCCTGGTTACTGCTGCCCCTAGGTGCGTGTGTCAGTAGTCGTGTCGGTTAGTTTTTAAAACGCCGGGAGATTAGCCGGGCTGGCGGTGGTGGGGCTGGGAGAATTGGGGCATGGATGCTGCTTCTTTCCCCAAGCTTTCTGCCCCTGTGCCGCAGCCGGAGGATGGCTTGTTTGACGAGGCTCTCGTGGAGCGTGTCGAGCTGGTCGTTGATGATGGCCGGGTGGATGCCAACGGCGGCGTGAACAAACGGTTCAGGGCGTTTGAGCCTGATGCGGTGATGCTGGTCCCGCCGTCGCTGGATGAGTGGCTGCCGGAGGGCCATCTGGCCCGTTTCATTGCCGAGCTGGTGGATACCGAGCTGGACTTGACCCGGTTCTATAAGTCCTATGCGAAGGCCAAGGGCCAGCCGCCGTATGATCCGCGCTTGATGTTGCGGATCGTGTTCTACGGGTACTGCGTCGGGGTGCGTTCCTCGCGGGAGGTGGAGCGGGCGTGTACGGATGTGGTCGCGTTTCGGTGGCTGGCAGCCCAGCAGGGACCGGACTTCCGCTCGATCGCCCGCTTTCGCGAACGTCACCTGGCCGCCCTGGCCAACGTGTTCCTTCAGGCGTTGGAGTTGTGTCAGGCCGCGGGCATGGTGTCCCTGGGCAGGGTTGCCCTGGACGGGACGAAGGTGCGGGCGAACGCGTCCCGGCACAAGGCCATGTCCTACGCCCGGCTGACGGCTAAGCAGAAAGTGTTGGCGGAGGAAATCAGTGCCCTGATGGAGGAGGCGAAGACCGTCGACGCGGACGAGGACGCCCGCTTTGGTCCCGGCAAGCGCGGGGACGAGCTCCCGGCGGAGCTGGCGAACCGGGAACGGCGGGCTGCGGCGATGGCGACCGCCCGGGCCAGCCTGGAGAAGGAGGCCGCGGCCAAGGCCCGCCAGCTGGCTGAGGAGAAGGCCCGCAAACGCGGCGATGACGACGATGACATCACCGCTGCCGGGAACAAAGCTGCCGCGGAGGCGGAGCCCAAGCCCACGGCGCAGCGGAACTTCACGGACCCGGACGCGCGGATCATGAAGACCGCGGATGGTTCCTACCATTATTGCTACACCGGCCAGGCCGTGGTGGATGCCGATCACCAGGTCATCGTCGCCACCTTGTTGAACAATGTTGCCGTCGACATCCAGCAACTGGCACCGATGATCCAGCGCACCATGGACACGGCCGGGGCCATGCCCAAGAACTGGAGTGCCGATGCCGGGTACTGCTCGGCAGCCAACCTCGAACACGTCAAAGACGTGGAAGCGGAGCATGCGACGGAGTTCTTCATCTCCACCCGGCGCATGAAGCACGCCACACCGGTTCCGGAATCGCCCAGGGGCCGGATCCCGGCAAACGCCACCTTGACCGGGCGCATGGCCCGGAGACTGAAGACGAAGAAGGGCAAGAGGATTTACGGCCGGCGCAAGGCCATCGTGGAACCGGTCTTCGGACAGATCCACACCCGTCAGGGCAAGCACCTGCTGCTGCGCGGGATGGAAAAAGCGGCACGGGAGTGGGAACTGCTCGCCGGCTGCCACAACCTGCTCAAACTCCACACCTACCGGACCAGCCAGGCAATCTGAGAGGGAAAGGAACCAGAAAAAGCAGCCACCACACCCCCTGCAGGGGCAGTCAGGTATCGCCGGGAGCGGTTCAAGGCGACCAAAACGACATCCCCGGCCCCACGACCCACAAGCCGGAGCCGGCCCGGCTTTGAACCGACGAATTCCGTCACGACACGACGTCGAACCTTAAACCGCTACTGACACACGCACCTAGTTACGAAGTGCAAGATTTGCTGTGCCGAATGCTTCGAGGGATTTGTAGCTATAGATCGTAATGCTTTGAATTTTCGGAAGATTGCCAAGCCTCGGTGTCAGGTCATAGTTCTGTGTTCCTGTGCGGGACTTCAAGTGGGTAAGTTGGATCTGGTTCGGGTCCTCGACGACGTTGTCGCCGGCCGGGTCTTTCGTCATGCGCCCCAAGTTGAAGTAGATATACACTTCATCCCCGGGGCCCGTGGAAAAGTCTTGCAACGTCAGGGTGATGCTGTCGGTTTTCTCCGTGAGAATGACTTCGCCCCGTGTGGGGACCGCTTGGGAAACGAAGGTCCCGGCAAGGACCCGCGATGCCTGAGGCGTGGGTGTTGGTGCAGGGCTGGAAGATGCCACAGCCGGGCTTGGCGCGGTTTCGGCGGCTGGGTTCGTGCAGCCTGTGGCGATCAGGACGAGGATGGCCCCGATCGCGAGTGGCCGTGCACGTTTCATCGTCCCCACTTGTTGCCTTCTGGCAGGCTGGCCGCGCTGGGCCATGTCGAATATTTAGGTGCAGTGGCATCCTAACGGGATCTCTTCTGGACCGTCACCTGATTCCTGCATTTCCGCCTCTCCAGCCTCACGGCCCGTCCTGAATGTCACGTTATCGGGCCGGTGCCCGTGTACACAGCTGACGACACCGAGAATAAACGAGACTGTTGTGGTTGTGCAGACTGGACTGCTGCGGGTTTGAATACAAAGTGCGGCAACGCCCCCGTGAGCATTAGCTCGTGGTGAGCCACGGGCCGGGATCGGTGGAGTCAACGGGCAGCCCTCGCTTGCGCAGGCGCCGTTGCTCCCAAAGGGATCGATAGAACGGTATTGCAAAATAGGCAACGGCGACGCAGTAGGCGATGAAGGAAAGTCCGAGCACCGAAATGGGGACAACGAAAAACGGGCTGACGCCCCTGGGCTTGGTGATGAGCACAACGGCGACGATGCAAAGTGCCTCAGCGCCTAAGATCAAATGGGCATACAGCATAAATCTTTGGAAGCGGTCAAAGTAGTACTTGCTCTTGTTGCTCATTCGCTTCTCCGTGGGCTGGCCTGCCGGGACCGGACTCAACGTCATGTTCGGAACGCTACCAGCCGGCCGTCATTTTCAGTCCAGGCAGGAATCCATCGGTCCAGAGTGTGGGCGCGCCCGGAACCGCTACTGCACCCCACTGGACGGCAGGCTGGCGTAAACTTCCCCTTAGAGTGACTTGGCTCACGGAAGGTTGACGATCATGCCCCCGCAGTTAATTCCCAACCCGCTTCAGCTACTGGAGCGCGCACTGGAGCAATGCGGTGAAGTCATAGCCGCCATCTCGTCCAACCAGGCCGAATGGCCCACGCCGTGTTCGGAATGGAACGTCCAGGACCTTCTGCACCACCTGGTGGTGCAGGACCTCCACAACTTCACCCTGGTGGCGCGCGGGAACCATGTTGATCCCCAGGCGGCCCATGCCACGGTGGGGGCGGACTGGTCAACCAGGTTTGCCGACGGCGCGGCCATGTTGATGCGTGCCTGGTCCACGGCCGATCTCAGCCATCAGGTGGCACTGCCCGGTGGGGGAGAGGCGCCGCTGCGCAGCCGAATTGGCGTGCAAATTGCGGAATTCACGGTTCATTCCTGGGACCTGTCCAAGGCGACAGGTGTCCCCACCGTGCTCGATCCGGCGCTGGCCGACCAGTCCCTGGCCTGGGCTCAGAGGGTCATGAAGCCCGAGTACCGTGGTGCCGACAAGACGTTCGGCCCTGAGGTGCGGGTTTCCATAGCCTCGGACAGCTATGCCCGGCTGGCCGGATGGTTTGGCCGCAACCCCGGATTCACACCGGGCCGGGCGGCAGAATCCTTCACCGCCGGGTCCCAAAAGCTCCGCCAGTAGGTAACCATCTGGTTGCAACTTGCGCCCATGGTCAGAGAGCAACCCATAAGTCTGGTAGAAAGTAAACATAAGACGAGTGGGTCAGGTCACACAACGTAGTGTGGCCTGTTTCATGAGATCGCTCTGAAAAGAAAGTTTGCCAATGGCTAAGAATATGTTTGGACTGCGGTCGGTGATCGCCGTTGCCGGCATCTCCGTTCTCGCACTGACTGCATGCACGGGCCCTGCAGGGGGTGGCGGCAGCACCAATGGTGCAGGCGCCGGCACCACCGGAGGGCCCATCATTGTGGGCACCACGGACAAGGTCACCTTCCTTGATCCGGCAGGGTCCTATGATAACGGCTCGTTCATGGTCATGAACCAGATCTACCCGTTCCTGCTGAACTCGGCGCCCGGAAGCGCCGACCCCAAGCCCGACATTGCCGTGTCGGCGTCGTTCACCTCCCCCACGGAGTACACGGTCAAGCTCAAGCCGGGACTGAAGTGGGCCAACGGATCTGCGCTGGACTCCAAGGACGTCAAGTTCTCCTTCGACCGCATGCTGAAGATCAACGACCAGAACGGGCCGGCATCCCTGCTGGGCAACTTGGAAAGCGTCAGTGCCCCCGACGCCACAACCGTCGTGTTCAAGCTCAAGCTCGGCAACGACCAGACCTTCCCGCAGGTGCTGACCAGCCCGGCCGCGCCCATTGTCGACGACACGGTGTTCAGCCCCACCAAGGTCACCGATGACGACACCATCATCAAGGGCAAGTCGTTTGCCGGCCAGTTCACCATTGACACGTACAAGAAGAACGAGCTCATCGCCTTCAAGAAGAACCCGGACTACCAGGGCCTGCTGGGCCCGGCCAAGTCCGACGCCGTGACGATGAAGTACTACGCGGATTCCACCAACCTGAAACTGGACGTGCAGAAGGGCAACATCGACGTTGCCTGGCGCAGCCTGACTGCCACGGACATTGACAGCCTCAAGGCCGACAAGAACGTCCGCGTGGACATTGGACCGGGTGGCGAAATCCGCTACATCGTCTTCAACTTCGACACCATGCCCTTCGGTGCGAAGTCGGCAACGCCGGATGCCGCAAAGGCACTGGCTGTCCGCCAGGCCATGGCCGACTCGATTGACCGTGCGGCCATCGCCAACCAGGTCTACAAGGGCACCTACCTGCCCCTGTACTCCTACGTGCCGGCTGGCTTCACAGGTGCCGCCGAGCCCCTGAAGGCCGACTACGGTGACGGCAATGGCGCCCCAGATGTTGCCAAGGCGAAGAAGACGCTGGCCGACGCCGGCGTAACCGGCCCGGTCACGCTGGACCTGCAGTACAACCCGGACCACTACGGCTCCTCCTCTGGCGACGAATACGCGGCCATCAAGTCGCAGCTCGAAGCAACCGGCCTGTTCAAGGTCAACCTGCAGTCCACGGAATGGGTTTCCTACTCCAAGCAGCGCACGGCGGACGCCTACCCGCTGTACCAGCTGGGCTGGTTCCCGGACTACTCGGACGCCGACAACTACCTGACGCCGTTCTTCAGCAAGGACAACTTCCTGAAGAACCACTACAGCAACGACGCCATCCAGAAGTTGATCAGCGAGCAGCTGGTGACCAATGACAAGGCCAAGCGCACCAAGCTGATCGAGGACATCCAGGCTGCCGAAGCCAAGGACCTCTCCACGCTGCCGCTGCTGCAGGGCGCACAGGTTGCCGTTTCCAATGCCAAGGTCAACGGCACCAAGGACACCTTGGATGCATCGTTCAAGTTCCGCTTGGGCGTTCTGTCCAAGTAGTCATTGGCAGTGAACACCTAACCATGCAAGAAGGCGGGGCCTCCACAGGGCGCCCCGCCTTCTTGCACGGGTCCACTCAACATGGACAAAACAGCACGGACCGCACCATACTTTTGCTCCACAGAAATAGGCATACATGACCGCAATGATTGACCTGCCCGAGGCGGAACCCGCCGCGCAGGCACCCGAACGGAAAAAGAAGGCCGGAGGCAGTCTGGGCAAATATCTGCTCATCCGCTTCACCTTGATTTTCCCCACCATCCTCATCCTCGTCACCATGGTTTTCTTCCTGATGCGCCTGACCGGTGACCCCATCACGGCGGCACTCGGTGGCCGCCTGACCCCAGACGAGTTGGCCCAGCGCATCCACGCTGCGGGCTACGACAGGCCCATCTTCGTCCAGTACTTCGAGTACCTGGGCCAGATCGCCACCGGCAACTTTGGCCGCACCATTTCCGACAACCTGGCAATCTCGGACATGCTGGCCACCTACGGCACCGCAACGCTGGAGCTGGCCGTCAATTCCCTGATCGTGGCACTCGCCATCGGCATCCCCTTTGGCATGCTCGCGGCCTACAAGCGTGACAAGTACCACGACGCCATCCTGCGCGTGCTGGCCATCGCCTTCTACGCCACCCCGGTGTTCTTCGCCGGACTGCTGCTCAAGCTGGTGTTTTCCATTTGGCTGGGCTGGTTCCCTGTCGCCGGACGGGGCAACACCAGCACGGAAATTGCCATGGCGGAACTGACAGCGCCTTCAGGCATCTACTGGCTGGATGCGCTCCGCAGCGGCAACATGACAGCTTTTTGGGACATTGCCCAGCACTCGGTGCTCCCGGCGGTGGCCCTGGGGCTGCTGACGGCCGGCATCTTCCTGCGGCTGGTCCGCACCAACGTCATTGGCACCCTGAGCAAGGACTATGTTGAAGCCGGGCGTTCCCGCGGTGTCAGCGAATACCGCCTGCTCACCAAGCACGCCTACAAGCCGGCGCTGATCCCCATCATCACCGTGATGGGCCTGCAGATCGCCCTGCTGCTGGGCGGCGCCGTTCTTACCGAAACCACCTTTGAGTGGAAGGGGCTGGGCTTCCAGCTGGCGCACTACCTGACAGCCCGCGACTTCGTGGCAGTCCAGGGCATTGTGGCCCTGCTGGCCGTCATCGTGGCCGTCACCAACTTCATCGTGGACGTCATCGCCGCGCTGATCGACCCGAGGGTGAGGTACTAGGCCATGGAGACCAAAAAGTCACTCTTTAGCCGCCTGCCCATTGTTGCCCAGCTGAAAAAGAGCATGGGCCTGCAGCGCGGCATGCTGATCGCCGGCATTGTCATGACCGGCCTCTTCCTGCTGACCGCAGCCCTGGCGCCGTTGATTTCTCCGTACGGCGCAACCCAGCGCTTCAACGAAACCCAGGCGCCGC
Source organism: Arthrobacter sp. A2-55 (assembly GCF_025548615.1). Classification (NCBI taxonomy): domain Bacteria; kingdom Bacillati; phylum Actinomycetota; class Actinomycetes; order Micrococcales; family Micrococcaceae; genus Arthrobacter; species Arthrobacter sp. A2-55. The sequence goes on from NZ_JAJLOZ010000057.1 coordinate 28,387, forward strand.
CGTCGTCCGTCCACCTGTGGGGCACCACGGCCGGCGGCTACGACGTCTTTTCCCGCACCATTTGGGGGACCCAGACTGCAGTGCTGGTGATTGTGGTGGCCGTGGCGCTGTCCATCTTCATCGGCGTGATCCTGGGCCTGCTGTCCGGCTACATTGGCGGCTGGCTGGACCGAATTCTGGTGGTGGTCGCAGACGCGATTTACGCCTTCCCCACGCTGCTGCTGGCCATGGTCATGTCGATTGCCATCAGCCAGGGGCGCTCCAACATGTGGTCGGGCATCTTCTCCGCGGCCATTTCCATCACCGTGGTGTTCATCCCGCAGTACTTCCGCGTGATCCGTGCGGAGACCATCCGCCTGAAGGCCGAGCCGTTTGTGGAGTCGGCCATTGTGGTGGGTGCCTCCAGCGTGCGCATCATGGCCCGGCACATCTACAAGAACGCCACCCGGACGCTGCCGCTGATCTTCACCCTCAACGCCTCCGAGGCCATCCTGACGCTGGCCGGGCTGGGCTTTTTGGGCTTCGGCATCGAGCCGTCCTCCGCCGCGGAGTGGGGCTATGACCTCAACCATGCCCAGAGCGACGCCGCCTCCGGAATTTGGTGGACGGGCGTGTTCCCGGGTGCTGCCATTGTGCTGACGGTTCTGGGCCTTACCCTGCTGGGCGAATCCATGAATGACCTCAACGACCCGCGCCTGCGCGGGCGCAAGCGTGCCGGGAAAAAGAACGGTCGCAAGAAGAACAAGGAGTTGGTGGACGCATGAGCCGCTCCACAAAAACCGCCCCCCAGGGGGAAGCCGCGCCGCGGCCCGTGCTGGACATTGACAATCTCAAGGTCACTTTTGCCACGGATTCCGGTGATGTTTTTGCCGTGAAGGATGTGTCCTTCACCGTAGCGCCCGGCGAGATTGTGGCCATTGTGGGCGAATCCGGCTCCGGCAAGACGGTCACGGCCAAGGCCATCCTGGGCCTGCTGCCCGAGACGGCGCAGAGCACCGGTGCCGTGGTCATCAGCGGCAACGACGTCATTTCCGTGAGCCCGCACCAGCTTCGCCAGATCCGCGGGCGGGACGTTGCCATGGTGTTCCAGGAGCCGTCCACCGCACTTAACCCGGTCTACACGGTGGGCTGGCAGATCGCCGAGGGCCTGCGGGCACACCGGCCCGAAGGCAAGCGCGTGGGCCGCAAGGAGGCCCGCGGGCTGGCCATTGATGCGCTGCGTAAGGTGGGCATTCCGGAGCCGGACAAGCGCGTGGACTACTACCCCCACCAGTTCTCAGGCGGGCAGAAGCAGCGCGTGGTCATTGCTGCCGCGCTGGCGCTGAACCCGGGGCTGATTGTGGCCGATGAGCCCACCACGGCCCTGGACGTGACAGTCCAGGCGGAAATCCTGGAACTGCTGCGCGATCTCCGCGACCAATACGGCACCTCGATTGTGCTCATCACCCACAACATGGGCGTGGTGGCCGACCTGGCCGACCGCGTGGTGGTCATGTTCCAGGGTGACGTGGTGGAGGAGGCTTCCTCGGAGGTGCTTTTTGCTGCGCCCCGCGAGGAGTACACGCAAAAGCTGCTGGCCGCGGTGCCCCACCTGGGCCGCAATTCCGCCTCGGCGGGCTTCACCGAACGGGCCTTCCAGGACAAGGAAGTGCTGGTGCGCGCCACTGACCTGGAGATCGAGTACCCTGGGCGCCTGGGCAGCCCCGCCTTTCGGGCCGTGGACAAGGTGTCCTTCACCATCAGCGCCGGCGAGGTGTTCGGCCTGGTGGGGGAGTCCGGTTCGGGCAAGACGACAATTGGCCGCGCCATCGCCGGGCTCAACAGGACCACGGGCGGCTCGCTGAAGGTGCTGGGCTACGAGATGCGGGACTACAAGGAGCGCACCTTCCGGCCGTACCGCAAGGACATCGGCTTTGTGTTCCAGGACCCGGCCGCATCGTTCAACCCGCACCTGACCATTGGCGAGTGCGTGGCCGAGCCGCTGCTCATCCATACGGACATGCCCCGGGCAGCCGTCACGAAAAAGGTGGAGGAGCTGCTCGAATCGGTCCAGCTGCCGCGTGCCTATGCCAAGAGGTTCCCGCACGAGCTCTCCGGCGGGCAGCGCCAGCGTGCTTCCCTCGCCAGGGGGCTGGCGCTGAAGCCGAAGCTGCTGATCGCGGATGAGCCGACGTCGGCCCTTGACGTCTCCGTCCAGGCCAAGGTGCTGGAACTGTTCCGCGACATCCAGACCGAGCTGGGCTTCGCCGCCTTGTTCATCAGCCACGACCTGGCCGTAGTGGACATTCTGGCCGAGTGGGTTGGGGTGCTGCTGAAGGGCAAGATGGTGGAGCAGGGGATTGGCAGCCAGATCATGGGCAATCCGCAGGACAACTACACCAAGCGGCTGCTGGCTTCGCTGCCGGTGCCAAACCCGGCCGAGCAGGCCGAGCGCCGCGCCGTGCACCAGGCGCTGCTCGCCGCGAAATAGCGGTTTCGCAACAGGTGTTTTAGGTGGTGCACCGGCGTGGACACAAGTTTTGTCCGCACGGTGCACCACCTAAACTGTTTTCATGACCGAACCGAGCCACGCCCACCTGTCCGTTGAAGACTTTGACCCGGCCGCCAGCTCCCTGACGGGCAGCGTTGACCCGGCCGTCATGGCGGAGCTGCTGTCCATCCGCTCCAGCATCGACAACTTTGACGCCACGCTGGTTTACCTGCTGGCCGAGCGATTCAAGGCAACCCAGCGTGTGGGCATCCTCAAGGCCAAGCACCAGCTGCCCCCGGCCGACCCCAACCGCGAGAAGGCGCAGATCCAGCGGCTGCGCGCCCTGGCCGAATCCGCCCACCTGGACCCCGCCTTCGCCGAAAAGTTCCTGAACTTCATCATCAGCGAGGTCATCCACCACCACCAGGCCATCTCGGAGAGCCACTCGGCCGTGGCCGCCACAGGCGTTGTCCCGGTGGTCAGCCTGGACGGCCAGGGTTTTGTGGGCAGCCCCGAAAGTCTTACCACGGACGACGGCGGCACGAACCTTTAGTGGGCACCTCACCGGGCCGGCAGGAGCCGGCCGTCGATTCCTTCGTCACCGCCACCATGCTGGGGCCGTGGCCCGGCACGGACCCCGTGGAGGCTGCCAAGGTATCCCTCGGCCTGTTCACGCCGCCGCACCTGCCGTCGCTGCCGGAGCTGCCCGCACGCGGGGTGGGGTCGGACGCCATCGGCCGCACCGCCTGCCTGTTGGTGGAACTGCCCGTGGATGTCCAGCCATACGGCTGGCGTTTCGTGGACCGCCCGGGCAACGATTACCGCCGCGCCATTTCTGCGCTGTCCACGGACGTCAACGTCCTGGCGGACGTGGCAGGTGCGGCGGAGCTGGAACCGCCGGAATTGAAGCTGCAGGTTGTGGGGCCGGTTTCGCTGGCGGCGGCCATACACCTGCACTACGGCGAACGTGCCCTGCGCGACTACGGGGCACGCCGGGACGTGGCCCAGTCGCTGTCCGCCGGCCTGGCCCTGCACGCTTCCAAGGTCCGCGCCGCCGTCCCGGGCGCCACGCTGACGCTGCAGATTGATGAACCCGACGTTGCGCGGGCGCTGGCCGGGACCATTCCCACGGCGTCCGGCTACCGCACCCTGCGATCCGTCCCTGCCGCCGAGCTGCGCCAAACGTGGACCTCCTTTGTTGCGGCCGCGCGTGAAGCCGGATTCGCCAAGGTGGCCATTAACCTTGCCCCGGAGGCCAGCGCCGGCGGCTCGGCGGCCGAGCCTGGCATCGCCCGGCCCGTTGAGACTGCAGCCGCCGAAGCAGTGTCCTGGCGCAAGGCGCTGGAGCTTGCCTTGGAATGCGGGATCGACGCCGTGGCGCTGCCCGTTTCCCTGCTCGATACCGGACACTGGGAACAACTTGCCGGCGCGGTCGAATCCGGAATTGGCCTGTGGGCTGGGACTGTACCCGTCCGCCCTGGCCGGGTCCCGGCCTCGTACTCCGCATTGGTGGAGCGGATCATGAGGCCGTGGCACGGGCTGGGGCTGGCCGAGTCCTCGCTCAACCTGCTCCGCATTACGCCGGAAACGGGCCTTGCCGGCGTCTTCCCGGCAGAAGCGCGGGCCATTGTGGATAGGTCCCTCGAGGTGGCCGCCGCCCTGACGGACATCCGCAACGCCTAACCCCGACGCTCGGTTGCAATCGGGGC